>JAUNFB010000063.1 GCA_030525245.1 Erysipelotrichia bacterium | reverse complement strand
TGCGCAAAAGAACTTCTTAAAAAAGTTCCCGATTTTGATTACATAGTTACTCCTGAGGCAAAGTCAATTCCTCTTGCTTACGAAATGAGCCGTTTAAGCGGCAAAAAATATATCGTTGTTCGTAAGGGCGTAAAGGTTTATATGGACCGTCCTGAAAAGGTGGTCGATATTTCACTCACCACCCAAAAGGAACAGGCGCTTTATCTCGGCCACGAGGACGGCGATTTGCTTGACGGCAAGCGTGTTCTTATCGTTGATGATGTTGTGTCAACAGGCGGCAGTTTAAAGGCTGTTAAGGAGCTTCTTGCAAAGTTTAACGCCAATGTTGTTGCTTCCTGCTTCCCGCTTGCAGAGGGTGACGCCGCAGACCGTGACGATATTATTTATCTTGAAAAGTTGCCGCTTTTCTTCAAATAATGAAAAAATATTGTAAAAAGCCAAAAGACAAAGCTCAACTGCTTTGTCTTTTTTTGTAGTATAATCTGCTGTTACCTATAAAAATATTTTCGGTAACAGGTAAGTAACATATTGAAAAATATGGAGATATGTGTAAAAATATTATGAATAATTAATTAACAAATCGGTCGGAGGAAAAACAATGAAACTTTGCAAAAAATTCATCAGCTTGATTTTGGCAGTACTTATGGCAACGAGTGCTTTAACCGTTGTCGACTTTTCAGCTTATGCAGAAACGGATAATATTAGTGAATATACAATTTATAAATATGAATATTTTTCAGATATTGAAGCTAAAGCTTTTATAGGTTTTTTGCTTGGAACAAATGACTTGAATGAACAATTATGGGATACGGATATATTTAAGTTTTTAACAGGAAAATTATCTGATGATATTGAAAGAGAAAATGAAGCGAGAATTGCATTTTTGAGTATTTCTACAGAAATGTTAAATGCAAGAATTAAGGATAATGAACAAAAAACAAATATTGCTTCAACTAATCTTATTGTCTTTTTGCAAAATAGATATGGTATTGATTTAGACGCTGAATTAGTAAATCCACTTATTAATAAAGAATTTGGTTCAATAAAGGAAATGATTAAGGGATTTATATCTATTGCTACTGATACAGATTTAATTGAAATTGATGCAGTCGATTCTATTTTTAGTTCTGTTGAGTTGATAGTAAATAGAGATAAAAAAATTGAGGAATACACAAAATGTATACAAGCAATATTTGATTTAACAAATTTTACCACTTCGGCTCAGCAACTTGATATGTATAGACAATTTATGTTATATATTTCTAATGCAAAATGTTATTTGGATTTTGGTGATACTAATATATCGCAGACAATAGTAGGACTTACGCAAAGTACATATGATTTGAATAATGAAAGAAGTAAGTGGGCTGATTGTATTTCTAATATTGTTCAAAGAGTAGATGTTTTTGGTTTGCTTAATGATTATTGGCTGAATTGGAATACTGACGACAGAATTAAACTTTTGAAAAAATGGGCATCATTTATTGCTTTGTCACAAAGTGCTTCAGAAGAATGCGTAGAACCGGTATTAACGAGTTATTCTAAAACCAGACAATCTATTACCAAAAGTGATGGAACTACTATTAGTTACAGAACAAGAAAATATAATCTTGAAATTGATCTTACCTATGAAATTGACAAAGCAGATCTAAATTATACAATAAAAAATAACAAAGTTATTATTACTGATTATGTTGGATATGCCGGAAAGTACAAAAATGTACCTATTCCGACGAGAATTGATGGAAAGAAAGTTACTGAAATAGCCGAACACGCTTTTGAAGAATGTAATTTTTCTACTATTATAATCCCAAGAAATATTGAAAAAATCGGTGATTATTCTTTTTACGGAAATACTGGCATACAAAAACTTCTAATATTAAATGATAAAGTAAAAATAGGTGAGCATGCATTTGATTGGCAAATGGGATCTGCTGATCAGTCCATCGGAAATGTTCCTGTGTATTGTGAGTATAACTCAAATGCTTATGAGTTTTGTTCTAAAAAAGAAGGCTTTTTTTATAAATCATTGGATTGGAATGGTACTTCTGTTTGGGGAGTAGCTTCATCTAATAATACATATCATATTAATTGTGGTCCCCAACTGGCTTATATTTCAAAATTAATAGACAAAGTTGATTTGGAAGGTTTTACAATTTCCGTAGATTCTAATATTTATTTAGGAAATAAAGATTTTACATCAATAGGCAATACAGATCATCCATATAAAGGTTCGTTTAACGGTAACGGCAATAAGATATTCGGATTAAAATATAAACCTGATAACGATTATGATGATAATAACGGATTATTTTCTTATGTTATTGGAAAAGGTAATAAATTTTCTGATATTGAATTATACGGTCAGCAGACAATGGGAGCCGGAATTGTTGGAGATTTAATTGGTACATTGTATGTTGAAGAAAATTCAAATGTAACCATTTCTAATATTACTACAAATATAGTAGCTTCAAATACAAGAGTTGCTAATCGTGGTGGAATCGTTGGAAAAATTATTGGAAATAGTCGTAGTGATATAAAATTAGAAAATTGTAAAAATTTGGCGTATAAATTTGCACTTGAAGGGTATGTTGGAGGAATTGTCGGATATTCAAATTTGAAAGATAACTCAAGTTTGCGGTTCTATAAGTGTTTAAATAATGCTACTGTTACTTCTTCTGTTATATTTGCATATAACGCTTCGTTTTCCGGAGGTATACTCGGAAAAGGTGAAGGTGGAAATTATATATTTCAAGAATGTGCAGTAGATGGAAGTATATATTCAGAGGGAAATGGTAGTTTAGCTATATCCGGAGGTTTAGTTGCAGCATTAACTCCTACTTCAGTTAAAATAGAAAACTGTGAGTTATTTGCATATGTATATGGCTATCAGTATTTTTCATCAGGAATTATAGGAAATCTTTTAACAAAAAATATTAATTATAATGAAAGTTATATAAAGAATACCTATGTATCTGATTATATTCCTGATAAATATGCGGCAGGGTTTATTGGTTGTGATAATAAGGATACTTACAATCTTTCAATAATAAATAGTTATTTTAATAATGATGTTTCAAAAGCTAATTATCTAGTTGTACAGTTATCAGCCGGAGGCTTTTTTTATGGTACAGATGGTGTTGAAGAAAAAGAATGGTGTGTAAATTCTTCGTTTAAAACCGGTGACGAATTAAAAAAGAATCATTCATTGTATGATGAGTGGGATTTCGTTAATGTTTGGAAATATGATGAAGGTGGTTATCCGATATTAAAGTGTTTTGAAAATATTACTCCTTGCAGTGAGCATAATTTTATAAATAAAATAATCTCCCCAACCTGTACAGCAAAAGGATATACAAAACATACATGCAGTAAATGTGGATATACATATAATGATGCTTATGTTGATGCATTAGGACATGATTTTAGCATGTATGTTAAAACTGTTGCTCCTACTTGTACCGATCAAGGATATGATGCATATAATTGCTCAAAGGGTGATGCTTGGACAAAGCGTAATTTAGTTCCTGCTTTAGGTCATACCTATTCTGAAAAGCCTACTGCTCATTTAGACCCAACTTGCAACAGAAAAGGTTATGATGAATACACTTGTTCAAGATGTAACGGAACAAAACGAGATGAAATAGCGGCTCTTGACGGTAGTGCGCTTACTTCGGCGCTTGATAATGCTAAAAAGAGAATGGAATCGGGCGTATTTACCGATGAATCGGTTTCGGTTTGTCAAAAGGTTTGTGATAAATATGAAAACGCCGTGAATGAACTTCACTCACAAGCTGATGTCGATAATGCAACTGCCGAAGTAACTTCCGCATATGAAAATCTTGTTCTTAAAGACACCGTAACAGGAACACTTGATAACGGCATAACTTGGACCTTTACCAAGGACGGCGCAAAACTCAGTTTTGCGGGTGAGGGCGAAGTGCCGAAATTCGAATCAGGTTCTGCACCGTGGAAATATTGCGGAAATATTGAAACCTTGGAATTTGGCGAGGGCATAACATCAATAGCCGGATATGCGTTTACCGGTTACGGTACGGTTAAAAAAATAAAGTTCCCTTCAACTCTAACAACAATAAATATTCGTGCATTCGAATACTGTTATGCTGTTGAGGAATTGGTAATTCCGGATTCGGTAACATTTATAGGTTATGGTACTTTTGCAAGTTTAACTTCTCTTAAAAAAGTAACCGTACCGGCATCTGTGGGATATGCTTCTTACGCTTTTGAGCATGATGAACAAATTGAAAAAATCATTATTACTCCGAGCATTGACGGAATTATGCCTGAGTGTATAAGAACTAATAATCTTGGTTTTCCTTTTGGTTCGAATTTAAAATATACCGGCGCATTCGGTCCGTGGCGTAATGCAAACAACGCAACCGTTGATATTCAGTATGGTGTAAAAAGTATCGGCAAAAACACATTTTACGGCGCAAAAATTTCACGATTAACTGTTATGGGTAGCGTTAAAGAAATCGGTTATCAGGCTTTGAAAACAAGTTCAAATACCGATGTGTATGTTTATAACAGGGATTGCGTTATCGATGAAACAAATACAAATCTCTCAAATGTAAACATTATGATTAAAAATATCAATAATGAGTTTGTAAAGAAAGAACATACTCATATTTGGTCATGGCACTACAACAACGACGCTGTGTATAATTCATCAAGTGATTATAAAGACGGTACACAGACTCGCACCTGCTCCGCTTGCGG
>JAUNFB010000028.1 GCA_030525245.1 Erysipelotrichia bacterium | reverse complement strand
CATCGTTATATACTTCTTTAGCATTTTTTATGGTGTTTAGAGCTTCATTTTTACTGTTGGGTGTATAGAGAGAATAATCAAAAAAAGTATAATAGTCGATTAAATTTTTTAAATTGCTTTTATCCGGTTTGAACTCTAATTGATTTTTGGCAACTTCCAATTTTTCTGTTTGCATCTTTATTTGTTTGTTAGAGGCTAATAAGGAAACGGATAATTTTTTGGCTCTTTCATATTCATTTTTATATATTTCATAGGTTGCCGGAGTATATAGTTTTTCATTTTCCATTATAGTTAAGGCAGTATTTAATAGATGATGTTCTTCTGAAAAGAAGAAATTTACGGTCTTATAAGTACAGAGCAGCATGAACAGAATTGCAAGGACAGATATTATTTGTTTTTTATGAACATCTTGAAATTCATATAAAGTATTTTTATATCGGTTATATAATATTTTGACTTTTTGGCTGAAAGAAATAAATTTTTCTTTTGCCTTGGATTTGATATAGTTTTTGTTTGTAAGTGTGCTTATTTTCTCTCTTTTAGATTCGAATATTTTCATTGTTTTTCTCCTATTATGTTTAGTGAAAATATAATTTTTCAGATAAATTATATTACTATTTATTATAAATAACAAAAAAACTAAATTTTACTTGCAAATTATTCGTGCTTATGGTTAGATAATATCGATAACTTTAAAGACGGTACAGAGATGCCGACAAGTTAGTGAAAACAGTATTTTTTTGCTACAAGTCTTGTCGGTCGACAAGTCTTTTTTGTAGGGAGGATTTATGAACTTTAAAGCAAAGATTATGACCAGCGATGATATCGATAGAGCTTTGATGCGTTTAGCACACCAAATTATTGAGAAAAACAGCGGCATTGATAATGTTTGTTTGATAGGCATAAAGACCAGAGGTGTCCCCCTTGCTAAACGATTGGCAGCTAATATCGAGAGAATAGAGCAACACAAAATTGATGTCGGTGAATTGGATATAACCTTATATCGTGATGATTTAAGCTTAGTAAATAAAGATCCGATTGTTAATAAAAGTTGTGTTCCATTCTCTATCGAAGGTAAAATTGTTGTTTTGGTTGATGATGTTATTTTCACCGGCAGAACGGCAAGAGCCGCATTAGATGCTTTGGTAGAACTTGGCAGACCGGCAAAAGTCCAACTTTGTGAGCTTATCGATAGAGGCCACAGCGAACTGCCTATAAAAGCAAACTTTGTTGGCAAAAACATCCCGACAGCATTAAACGAAATTGTAACTGTACAATTAGCGGAAATTGATGGTGTCAGTAACGTCGTCATTAATGAAAAGTAAAGGAGAAAAATGATGACAAACAAAAAAGAAGTTTATGGTTATTTGCCTGAAGAGGTACCGAGTACAGGTCGATTGATTCTGTATGCTATTCAACAAGTAATTGTTATGTTCCCGGCTACTATTACTGTAGCTCTGATTACCGGATTTCAGGTATCCACAACTATCTTTGCTTCCGGATTGGCAACAATCTGTTTTACCTTAATTACGAAAAAAAGAATCCCTTTGTATTATGGAAGCAGCTTTGCTTATTTGTCGGCAGTATCTTCAATGGCTATGGCTGAAGGAACAGCTGAACAGATAGCATCTTGGCAAGCAACCGGTATTTTACCGACAGAATTGATTTCTAAAGCTCAATTCGGCATTATAATGTCCGGCTTTGTTTCGGTTGCGGCCGGTTTGATCGTTAAAAAATGCGGTAAAGATGTAGTAGAAAAATTATTGCCGGCTTCGATAACCGGTTCAGTATCAATGATCATTGGGTTAACATTATCGCATAATGCTTTAGGTGATTTTATCAATGTTAGTGGCACGACCTTACAAAATAATCTTTGGTTGATTGTTGCTCTTGTGACCCTTATTTCCACAATTATCTATGCCCGCTATTTAAAAGGATTATTAGGGCAATTGCCGTTGCTTTTAGGAGTATTGACGGGCTGTGCTGTTGCCGGAATCTTTTATGTTATATTTAAAGTTAATTTATTCAGAGAAGTACCGACAGCTGCTTTGGAGGCGTCACTATTTAAATTAGGTGATGGAAGTATCTTTGCTTTACCGGCATTTTCTTTGCCGAAATTTTCTTGGAAGGCTCTAGTAGGAATCATGCCGATTGCTATTGCTACATTACCGGAAAGTACAGCTCATATTTATCAATTGGATATCTATATTAATGATGTTGCTAAGGCAAAGGGAAAGGGGCAGTATGATATTGCTTCATTATTGCCGGAAAATTTAATCGGTGACGGATTATGTGACATGATTTCCGGCTTTGTTGGCGGTCCTGCCGGAACAAATTACGGAGAAAACATTTCAACTATGGCGATTACCAGAGTATTCAGTGTTAAAGTTCTTACAGTAGCTTCTGTAATTGCGATGATCGTATCTTGTTTTACACCATTAATTAAAATTATTTACGGTATTCCGACAGCAGTAATCGGCGGTATTGAAGTATACTGCTTCGGTGCTATTGCTGCTCAGGGTATTGCAATTATGATTGATAAAAATGTCAGTATGTTCGATTCAAAAAATATTGCGGTTATTGCGGTAGTAATGATGGTCGGATTAGGAGGTCAATATGCTTTCGGCGGTAATATTCCATTCTTCGGTATTAATATTCCTAATATTGCTGCAGCAGCAATCTTCGGTATTATATTGAATGCCTTATTATCAATAGATTTTTCTAAAAAACATTAATTATAAGAAAAGAGTTGTCGAAAATGAAAGCAATTAAGTTGCTTACGACAGCTCTTTTTGTTTTGCTCATAAAAAAATGTGTATTTATTCAAATGATTTTGTTAAAATATAATTGACAGTTAAGTAACGGAATAGTTTATACTAGTAGTAGAAGTTCAAAGAGTAAAAATAACGAAATTTAAAAAAATACATTGATGGATATAGTAATCGATACAGATATTAAAAAAATCAGTAGAAAAAAACACAGCCTGTAATGGTAATGCTGATAAGCATTATCTCTACAAGTACGGTAATGTACTTAGTAAATTTAGTGGAATTATTTAAAAACAAAAAGGGAGAGAATAAAATTATGAGGGTATGAAGAAATTGGGTAATTACTGGTTGGTTTATGAAGATAATTTTTTTACTTGAGAGAAAGAACAGTTAGAAGGTAAAATGAAAAAATTATTAATATCCGTATTGTGCATAATGATGATGTGCTTTTCGGTAAATGTAAAAGCTGAAAATGACATAAATCCACAAGATTTATTCGTGGAAAATAATGAAGTCAGTTATACAGATGAATTTGAAATGGATTTTGAAATAGACGGTTTAACTTATTATCCGTTTGTATATCGTACCGATAATTTGTGGTTTATTGAAAATGTTATCGGACCGACAAATTGTCAAGAGGGATATTTATATGTTAAAAATTTAGATACCGGAAGAATAATTCAATTGGTATCTCAACGGATTGGTATATTTAGAGAGACTGACAATGGCTTATATTTTATATATGCGAATAATGTTTTCTTTGTGACGTACGATGGACAAAATATTGAGAAAATTTATAATTCAAACGGAATAATAAATAATAATATACTTGAATTAAACGGTAATGATTTATATTTCTGTGAGGATAATAAGATTGTTAAGTATAATACAGTAACAGAAAATATGAACAACATTATGCACTAACTACAAGTTCTAATGTAAACACTTGTACAGCATGTGGTTATGTTGGAACAATAACTTATAGAGAAGCGTTAGATTAACATAAAATTTACACAAAGTGTATGAGACAAATATGTCTCGTCCGCTTTACATATTTAAATTTTGGTGGTAATAAACTATGATAAGAAAATCAATTATAATTTTTTTAGTAATCACATTGTTGATTTTAACAGGTTGTATGTCCGATAAAGATAAAGCAATCGAATATGTAAAAAATAACGAATATAAAGAAGCCTATGAACTCTTGTATGATATGGGTGAAGATCATACGCAAGCCGATGATTGTTTAGTTCGGTGGTGTAAATATTGCATTGAACAGAGTATAGTGGATCCGGATTTAAAAACGGCAAAGTTTATTTATCGAGATAATGCTGAAAAAATATATAAAATCATTGAAAGAAGAATGGAAAGAGATAATCTAAGTACAGAAAAGAACGAGATCATCTTGCAAGTTGTAGGATGCATTGAAGATTTTTATCCGAATGACAAAATGATTAAACTAATTAAAGATAACGGAATTATTCAAGATTATTTAGATAATGATCAATATTGTCAAGCGTATAATTTTGCCTACGATTTAGATGAGGATCACACGAGAGCTAAGAATTGTTTGATTGAATGGTATAAGTATTGCATTGATAATGAAAAACTTGATGAAGAATTGTCAAAAATAGGCTTTATTGATTTTGATATAGTCGATAAAGTATTCGAGCTTGTTATTGATTATTTATATGACAAAGAAATTCCGACAAAAGATGAAGCCGATTTTGCTTTGTCTATACTTTCTTTATTGGAAGAACCGGCGACAGAGAATGATAATATTTGGATACCTGAGATTATAAGATCGTTAAAACATACAGTTAAAGGAGAATATATTTGGACTGTACCCCAATGGACCTCATTGCCGTATGATGAGTATTATGAAACCGTACATTATTATGATGAAAGTAGCAGAAATGGCTATGATTTGACAGTTCATGCTCAATTTGGTACGTATGGAATAGTGGTTGCCATATTGGATCCGACTAAAGACATTAACAATATTAATGAAAATGTTAACTATAATTTGATTGACAACCAATATATTTTGTTCGGTGATTTGGATTATAATGAATATACTTTTCTTGAGATTAACAATGGCGTTGCAGAATACGGCTTTGATGGTTATTGGTTTTATTACCTAAATACTGATGAGCCGTCATTGAATCGTATAAATATTTACGGAGAAACAGAAAAAATATTGACAAAAGATGACTTGACAAATAAATCTGTTGAACAGGCTTTTGTTTTAGATCATGATATTCTTTATGCTTATATCATTAATGATGATAATACGATAACAATATATCGTGTGTATCTTCCAAGTAAGACTATAGAAAAGTATCGTATAAATGTAACGGTTTATACAGAATTTAAATTGCTTGTTCCACCTGACAGCCAACATTTATCGTATTCTTGTGCTAATCTGGAATATGTTGAAAAAATACAGGAATAAAAAAATAACATGGATGAATTGTATGAGTTAATAAAAGAGTACATTTCTGAAAGTAAAGGAGAGTACGCTAACACCGATGTAGATTGTATTTTTTATTGGTATCGTGAAGAACTAAAAGAAGTAATTAAAGATAAATATGATTTATTACCTTATTTTTGTTATGAATATGATATTTTAACAAAAAATATTAGCGAAACGCCGATTGTGCGCAGTAAAACTTGTTCTTTAAAAATATGTGTATTTGATTATATAATTTTGTCACAATATAATTTAGATTTTCGTTATAAAGATAAGTATAATTTACAGTATGAGGAAATAATTATATGCTTTATAAAATAGGAAAGTTTGCTTTAATAAACGGAGTTACCAAAAGAACTTTTCAATATAGTGGATAAGATGAATTATTGGCGCATAAAATGAAAGCGGACGTTTTATGATGTAAATCAAATAGATACTATGTCCAAAATAATATCCTTGAAACAAGTGAGATTATCCAACGATTAGATAAAAGACAGTTTAAATGGTATAGATGAAAATAAAATATTGGATAAAAGAATGATGGTAATTGAAAAAAACTTGAAGTATATAAATCTCAATTTAATAAAATTGAATATTTATTAAAAGATGATGTTGCAAAATATGAAATAGCAATCAAAGGACTGTTTTTAAATGGAAGTATGTTTTTGGCGCGACAAATATATATAATTGCTTATGTTAAAAATGGATATATTAACTATGATCGATAAGCAATAATTTTATCGGAATAACTAATGTTAAACAAACAAAATTATCGCCAATGGGAGTTACAAGCAAATTTAATAAAGAAAAAATATGAAGCACTTATTAGATACATTGAATTAAATAATTATGAAATGATCGGAAGTTTAAGAGAAATAGATGTAACAAGTAATCAAAAAAAAACAATGAGTAAGCATATCTGGTTGAGTTACAACTTCCGGTTAGATTGAGGAATATTTATAAATATAATGAGAAAGACTATGTAATAAATATATATTTATTACCGAAAATTTAATTTGAGTTAAAATATAATTGACAGTTAAGTAACGGAATAGTTTATACTAGTATTAGAAGTTCAAAGAGTAAAAATAACGAAATTTAAAAGAATACATTGATAGATATAGTAATCGATACAAATATTAAAAAAATCAGTAGAAAAAAACACAGCCTGTAATGGTAATGCTGATAAGCATTATCTCTACAAGTACAGTAATGTGTTTATCAAATTTAGAGGTGTTATTAAAAAGCAGAAATAGAAAGGAAAAACCTATGAAAAGATTGATGAATATATTTCTGATAATATGTCTGCTTATATCGTTAACCGGATGTAAATCTAAAGAAGAGAAAGCGGAAGATTACTTGCAGAAAAATGAGTATAAGAAAGCATATGATATTCTGTATGATTTGGATGAATATCATACCAGAGCCGATGAAGTGGTGGTTAAGTGGTACAAGTATTGCTTGGATAATGACATGTTGGATAAGGATTTAGAAGAGATAAAGATTGTTAAATATAATGATGTTTATCAAACTGTATTGAATTATTTGTCTGAGAAAGTAAATCCTGATAAGCAACAATGCGATATGGTTTTATCGATTTTGAATAAAATTGATGATAAATTGTCTAAAATAGAAGACGAAAGATATATTTATGTTAAACAATCCTTGGAGATGAAATTTAATGGGCAATATATTTATGATATTCCGCAATGGGATTCGCTGTCGTATGAACAATATTATTCAACTGTACATAACTATACCGATGACAATCTGAATGATATCGGCAATAGTATAAAGGCATATAAAGACGAGATAGGTATCGGAGTTGCCAAATATGCTAATTCGGGAGAAATAGAAATCGTTCAATATATTTTATTCGGTGATTTTGATAAATATGAATTTATGGGAAATGAGTATTCACATCCGAGCTATCTATATACTTCTACTGATAGATCATCGACATTGACAATTTCTTCCAAAGCTAACTTTGATGGTTATTGGTATTATTATTTTACGCAAGATGAAAGCAGAAATTATAACGGTTTATATCGAATAAGCATAAATAATGAAACTGAGGAAATAATATCTACGAATGAACTTAACGGTAAAGATATATTGACCGCCTTTGTGGTTGATCATGATGTGCTATATACATATATTGAAGATAAAGACAGTAAGACCGTATATAGAATATATTTACCGGAAATGAAAAAAGATACGTATACTTTAGACATACCGCAAGGGCCACTGTTTGCTTTATTGGTTCCGCAGGACAATCAACATTTGAAGTATCAGACATACAGTCAAGAATTTTTGAAAAAATATGCCGAACTGAAAAATGATAAAGATGGTTTGTATGAATTACTGAATAAACATGTTGCAATGAATAAGGATGAATTCTATAGTGGTTTTGATACGATGTTCGATCATATTACTACCGATAAATATGCTACTTCTATAGTTTACGCATTAAGAATGGAATACGGTGATAATTATTCTGATTTATATGATTACAGTTACGATTTTAAAACAAAAGAAGTTACCGTAACAAAAGGAGAGTCTTTACCTCTTATGAATTGGAAGTAAAAGCGGATTGATTGTCCGCTTTTTTAACAGATAATTGAAAACTTTTATCTTTTTGTTAAAATAGATAAGGGGGATTTAAAATGATTAATACGGTTATCTTTGATTTAGACGGATTGTTGGTTGACAGTGAAACAGTTTTTTATCAGTTATATCAAGACTTGTTGTCAAAATATAAGAAAGGTTTTTCGAAGAAGGAGTACGGAGAAAAATATTGCGGTAGAAAATTAATTAATAATATTAATGATATTATTGCCGATTATCAACTTCCTTTGACTTTTGAGCAGGTTGAGAAATTTATTGCTGATGATGAAGAAGAATATATTCAAAAAGGAATTCCGTTAAAAAAGGGTGCCAAAGAATTACTGGATTATTTGCGAGAAAAAGGTTATAAGATTGTTCTTGCGACTTCTTCTTTGCCGGAAAGGGCATTGAGAATATTGGACTTTAACCATGTTACGGACTATTTTAAAACCATGATTTTCGGCCCGGATGTAAAAAACGGTAAACCTCATCCTGATGTGTTCTTACTTGCTGCTCAAAAAGCACAAGCTGATGTTACCGATTGCTTGGTGTTGGAGGATTCTCAACAGGGAATAACAGCAGCATTTAATGCCGGAATCAAAGTGATATGTAT
Organism: Erysipelotrichia bacterium; assembly: GCA_030525245.1. Lineage (GTDB taxonomy): Bacteria > Bacillota_I > Bacilli_A > Erysipelotrichales > Erysipelotrichaceae > UBA1783. Next base: position 12,421 of record JAUNFB010000028.1, on the reverse strand, counting down.
TCCCGATGTGAAATATCCACCAAAAGATGTGGCTGATCTTTGTGAGGATATTTATACTAATTTAGCTGAAGTTATTACTTATTTGGAAATCAATAATAAAAAAGGTTAATATGTTACGAATTGATGAATTTAAAATTTACGAAAATTTAAGCGAAAATGAAGTAATTGATAGAATGTATAAAAAGTTTCGTATCAATAAGCAAGATGTGTTAAAAACGACAATTTGTCGAAAAAGTATCGACAGTAGAAATAAAGCACGAATTCATTTTTCATACAGCTTTAATATAGAAGTAAAGGATGAAAAAAAATATCCGCAATTTAAGAAAATCGAAATAAAAAAACTTATTGTAGAAAATAAAAGAATAAGTGAATTGTCTCCGGTAATAATAGGCAGCGGTCCTGCCGGTTTGTTCTGTGCCTTGACATTGATAGAACAAGGCATTAAACCGATTATTGTCGAACAGGGTCAGATGATCGAACAGCGTATTGCGACTGTTTCTGCTCACCAAAATGAACGCAAGCCAATCAATCCGCACAGTAATGTGCAGTTCGGCGAAGGCGGTGCCGGTACATTCTCAGATGGTAAATTAACCACTTCGGTCAATTCGCCTTATATTCAGGCAGTTTTGGAGACTTTTTGTAAATTCGGTGCTCCTAAAGAAATTCTGTATTTAAGCAAGCCGCATATCGGTACGGATAATTTAGTAAATATAATGGTTAATATTCGTAAATATATTGAAAGTAAGGGCGGCAAATATTTCTTTAATACTAAATTTATAGATTACGAAAAGGTGAACAATTTAATAAGAGTAATATGCGATAAGGAGACATTTTTAACCGATACGGTAGTATTAGCGGTCGGGCATAGTGCTCGCAGTGTTTTTGAATTGTTAAAAAAGAAAAATGTAAATTTAGCTCTTAAGAATTTTGCGGTAGGTGTCAGAATTGAACACTTGCAGAAAGACATTGATTTTGCTCAATACGGAGACAGCAAACTGAATTTGCCCGCTGCGGAATATAAATTGGCTTATCATGGTAAGGAGAGAGACTGCTACAGTTTTTGTATGTGTCCTGGTGGTTATGTAATGGCTTCTTCTAGCGAAAATGACGGTATTGTTACTAATGGTATGAGTTACTATGCCCGTGACGGTATCAACAGCAATGCTGCTTTATTGGTAAATGTTAAAACAAGTGATTTCAGCGGTGATGATGTACTGAGTGGCGTTTATTTTCAAAGAGAATTAGAGCATAAGGCTTATTTGATGGGAGGAAGTAATGGTAATGCTCCGGTACAACGGGTTCAAGATTTCATTAACAATGTTAAAAGCAGCAAGATCGGCAAGATTATTCCTACCTATCAACCGGGATATACTTTAGCGAATTTGAATGATTTATTTCCGCAATTTATCAGTTCAACAATTAAGGAAGCTTTATTTGATTTTGATAAAAAGATTAAGGGCTTTAACGATGATGATGCTATTTTGACCGCTGTGGAAAGTCGCAGTTCTTCTCCGATTATAATTAGACGTAATGAACAATTAATGATGTCAGAAATGGGATTTTACCCATGTGGTGAAGGTGCCGGTTATGCCGGAGGTATAACTACCGCCGCTATTGATGGTATCAAAGTTGCTTTGCGGATTATGCAGAATAAATAAAAAAATCTGCATAAGCAGATCATTGTTAAATGGCGAAGGATATGGGATTCGAACCCATGCATCTTGACGACCTAGCAGTTTTCGAAACTGCCCCCTTATGACCGCTTGGGTAATCCTTCAAATGCGTATACATATATTAAAAAACTTTATGAAGAAAAAAGCAAGGAGAAATTTATGAATGTCATTGTTATCGGGCAAACAAGTTACGATATTACCTGTAATTTAACGGAAAAATTGGTTGAGGATAGGAAATATCGCTTTGAAAATGATTTTAAATGTCCTGGGGGACCTGCTTTTAATTCTGCCTGTTTATTGGGTAAATGGGGTATAGACACTTATTTGGTCAGTAGAATAAATGACGATAATTTTGGGAAAGCTGCTAAAAGGGAAGCTAGAATATGCAAAGTCAATTTAGATTATTTAATTGAAGACAAAGAATTGGCAACACCTTATTCTTTTATTTTGATAAGTGAGGGGAAAAGGACAATATTTAATGTTGCCGGAAAATCAAACAAAATCAAGTATACAATTGGGATAAACAATTCCGATTATATTTTAACGGATGCTCATGAAAAAGAAATATCTTTGGATTATTTTGCATCATTTCCGCATGCCGTTAAGATTATGGATGGCGGAAGTTTTAATAATGATAGACTGGAGGTTGCCAAGAAAACCGATTATTTGATTGTTTCTGCTCAATTTGCTCAAGGATATACCGGGGAAATAATCAATGAAAGCAATTATCGGGAAATATTCACCAAAGTTGAAAGTATCAACAAAAAAGAAGCGGTAATAACCTTGGGTGAAAAGGGATTAATTTACCGCTGCAATGGAGTAATAAGTATAATGCCGGCATATAAAGTAAACAGTATTGATACTACCGGTGCCGGTGATATTTTTCATGGTTCTTTTACTTATTTTTTAATGAATGGTTATGATTATTATACGAGTCTTCATTTAGCAGCGAAGACTGCCGCTATTTCTACTGAGAAAATCGGTGGGTATACTTCCATTCCTGATTTAAAGGCTGTTTTACAAATTGATTAATGCGGCTTTTCCGCTGCCAATGAGGTTGACATCTTCTCCGCTGTCAAAAAAATAATAGCGTTGTAATTGATTGTTGATATAGTTATGCATGTAATAACCAATTTTTTCTTTATAAGAATAACATTTGTGGTATGTTGAACCTTCTATTACAATTTGTGTCGGCATACATCTTTTTTTGCCGCCATTCATTTGTAAGATATCGGCAGCTAAGTTGGCGCATACCAATTTGCTGCTGCGTTCGATGGCTTTGTCAATAAAATAAAAGAGCAGTTCTTTGTCTTGAAGATTTTGACAAACTTCAGATAATAAATTATTTCCAAAAGGGTGACGCAGGAAGGAATCTACTTCTACCATGGAAAAATCCGGAAGCAAACGTATTTTATTTTTTTCAGAAAATAAACCGACAATATCGGCTTGCTTGATTGTTTGAGCGATGACATTACCTAAATAAACTCCGGATATCATTTTTTCGAATTTGTGGTCGTGAGGATTGTTGGAATAGCAATCTACGATTTTATCAAAATCACCTTGCGGTACTTTGTCGAACATGCCGCTTTCCATGTTGATGATCATTGTTTCTGTGGCGCAAAAACTTAACTTTTTAATGTTATCTCTTTTTTCAACATAAGCGGTATTGGTTCCGGTGCCCAGTATTAAACCGATATGTCCATCGAAATGTTGATCACTTTCTGTGTTTGTTCCGCCAAGCAGAGTAGCAACAGTATCATTTAAAACAACGATTTGAATGTCATCGCTTAAATGGCGTGAGGTTAGTTCGCGGCGAATTTCTTCACCTAGAATTTTATTCTTACAATCGGTAATGTTGACTTCTTTGCAGAAAGATAGCACTTTTCCATCTTTATTCGGTAATATTTCTGCCGGAAAAGAGAAACAAAAACCGATTTTTTTGCTGAAGGTCAAATACGGAATTAATAAATCGGTTAGTTGAGAAATGAATTGTCGCCAACTAAGGGTTTCGTCTGTACCCAACATCTTTTTCTTTTCGTATTTAAGTATTTTCGGTTTTCCTTCAGAGAAATCAAGGGCAGCAATTCTTAAATTTGTTCCGCCGGCATCAATGACAATTACCGATTCATCACTATGAAAATTTGTTGAAGCAGTCAAATAAGTAGGAATCATCATCAAAGAAGATTTTTGTCCATTGAGTCCATTTTCCATATCTGTAAGCATCAGTCGGGTTATTTCATCGATTGATATCTGATCAGGGTGTTGATTGTGACTAAATAAAAAGTCATCGGCAAATTGGTAGTAGTTCATAAAATCCCTCCGAGTTCTAAAAAATTATAACATATAATATTGAAAAAAGATGGCGCTTTATAATGAAAAAATTACATGAAAATGAAAAATCAACATTGAAAATTTTACATGAAAAAAGAGCATATAATTAATGATATGGAGGAAATTATGGAGTTAGAAAACAATGCCTATTTCTGGCAAAAGATTGATATTCTGCTTTTAAGCAGCGATATTATTATTAATCGCAAAAAAGATTCAACTCATCCGGTATACAATAACTTAGTTTATCCGGTAGATTACGGATATTTAAAAGATACGATGCTTGATACAAAGGAACACATTGCGATTTATCGGGGCAGCAAAAAAAGTTTAACTGTTGAAGCTGTTGTTGTTTGTATTGATATTTTAAAGAAAGATATGGAAGTAAAATTGCTTGCAGGTTGTACTGAAAAAGAGGAATTGAGCATCTTGGAATTTCTTAACCAAACAGATTTTCAAAAATCAATAATCGTTCGTCGGGGGCATAATATCCCTAAATGGGCAAGTACAAATTAAGGTAGAAAGCTCTGCCTTTTTATTTTGTCTAATAAAAAAGCAGTTGAACTTCTTTTAAACTAAGTGGAATACTTCAATAACCAGTAACCAAATTAAGCCGTAGTAACAAATTACAGCTACTAAATCATTGATAGTGGTAATTAACGGTCCGGAAGCTACAGCCGGGTCGATTTTTATAGAGTGTAAGAACATTGGAACGGTTGTTCCGACAAGTGAGGAAATAACCATGGCACAAATTAGAGCTACTGATGCACATAAAGCGAAAATGATTGAGAAATGGAGACTATATCCTTTCAGAAAATGAACATAGCAGCCGATAATTATAATAGCAACAGATGCTAAGATTAGCCCATTGAGTAGACCGACTTTTGCTTCTTTAAATACTAAATGTCTCTTTTCTTTACCGGTCAAATTTTCATCCATCAGTACACGGATAGTAACAGCTAAGGATTGAGTACCGACATTTCCTGCCATGTCTAAGATCAAGGATTGGAAGCAAATACTGACTGAAACAATGTCAACGACTTTTTCAAAGACACCGACTACGGAACTTACAAACATAGCTAATGCCAGTAATAAGAATAGCCACGGGATTCTCTTTTTGATGGAACTGAAAGTTGCTTCATTTAAGTCTTCTTCTCCCGGCAATCCGGCTAATTTTGCGTAGTCGTCGCCCATTTCATCATCGACAACTTCGACTAAATCATTGGCGGTAATGATACCGATAATATGATCTTCTTTATTTAATACCGGGAAAGAATCTTCAGAATAATCTTTTAGATCTTCTAAAATATCGCTGATCAGTTCGTGGTCATAGACAGTCGGGTAACTGTTGGTAATGATATTTTCCAACGGTACATTATCACGGGCAATAATCAAATCTTTTAAATCTATGGCTCCATAGAATTTGCCTTTTTCATCACTGACATAAATTGTGGAAACATTGTCATTATCTTTTGCCTGTGCAATGAGAGCCTTCATCGCTTCTTTTATGGTCATATTTTTGCTGATTTCAATGTAGTTGGTGGTCATTTTGCTGCCGACTTCATTTTCGTTGTATGATTGAATTAACAAGACATCTTCGCTGGAATCATTGTCCATTAAGTCAATAATTTTATCTTCCGTCTCATCATCGATTTCATCCAAAATATCGACAGCATCATCTGAGTCCATTTCTGACAGGATGTTAGCTGCTTGTTTTATATCCAATTCTTTGACATATTTGTCAACATTATCCAAATCTAAATAAGCGAAAATGTCTGATAATTGCTCATCAGAAACGGCATTAAAAATCTTTTTTCGTTTTTCTTTGTCTAAACTTTCTAAGGCATCGGCAATATCACTGGCGTGATAATTACAGATAATCAAAGATAATTGTTCGGTAGTTAATTTGTCATCATTGAGTACTTTGATAATTTCGGCAACATATTCCGGATTGGTTAAACGCTTTTCATCCATAATAAAAACTCCTTTCTGATAAAAATGGTTTTATGACGGATGAAAGCACATTATTAAATAGTGTAGTCATGGCTACAGTGATGATACTTTAATCCATCAATGTTAGGCAATCGACTCACGCCATCACTTTCCATGACTACCCACCACCTTTCGTTTCGCACTTAAATTTTATACGACTGAATTAAAAATGACAACAAAAAAGTGAGAAAATCATCTCACTTTTAAGCGTTATTTTTATTTTTAGTTATGTTTCTTAAAATAAATTTGATTACTTCCAATACAGGAATAACTGAGAATGCTAAACCGAAAGCAATAGCAAATTCTTTTCCGTCAATAGCTGTGAAATTAAATAAATTAGCTAAGAATGGAACATAGATGACTAAGCAATTTAGAGCAACGGCAACAACAAATGCTCCCATTAACCACCAGTTAAAGGTTTTCATCTTTAATAGGCTACCTCTTTGAGTACGCATGCTCATTGCATGGAATATTTCTACTAAGTTGGTTGTTAAGAAAGCCATGGTCATACCGTTACCAGGTCCGTCTAATTTGCAACCGATAAAATATGAACAAATAACCAAAGCAGCCATGTAAATGCCTTGTAAGATCATATCGATTCCGGCACCGTTTGAGAAGACCGATTCATTAGATGAACGTGGTTTACGCTGCATTAAGTCACTTTCTGCTTTTTCCATTCCTAATGCTAAGCCCGGGAGACTGTCGGTAACCATATTAACCCACAATAAATGTGTGGCAGTCAAAATTTCTTTACCGATAACCGAAGCGAAGAAGACAATTAATACTTCACTCATATTGGTTGATAATTGGAATTGAAGAACTTTTCTTACATTATCGTAGATTTTTCTGCCTTCTTCTACGGCATTAACGATAGTGGCAAAGTTGTCGTCAGCCAAAACCATGTCGGCTACACCTTTAGTTACATCAGTTCCGGTAATACCCATGCCGATACCGATGTCTGCTGCCTTAATACTAGGAGCATCGTTGACACCGTCTCCGGTCATGGCAACTACATATCCTAAACTCTTGAAAGCCCGAACTATTCTTGTTTTATGTTCCGGTTGTACTCTGGCAAATACGGAAATATTCATTACGGCATTCTGCAGTTCTTCGTCATCCATAGAATCCAATTCGCTGCCTAACATTGCTTGATCGCTGCCGGTTATGATACCCAAATCTTTACCGATAGCTACAGCTGTATCAATGTGGTCACCGGTGATCATGATCGGACGAATTCCGGCTGAAGCACATTCTTTGATTGCTCCGTATACTTCTTTACGGCAAGGGTCGATCATACCGACAAATCCGACATAAATTAAATCGTGCTCTAATGTTTCGGCATCGTAGTTTTCCGGTAAAGTACCCAATTTCTTGTAGCCCAATCCTAAGACACGCAGAGCTCTGTCCGCAAATTCTTTAGCTTTGGCATTGATTTGTTGTTTTACTTCTTCAGTTAAAGGCTGAATTTGATGGTCTTCATCTAAATAGTAAGTGCAATGAGATAAAATTATTTCATTTGCTCCTTTGGTATATTGAATATATCCGTCTTTGTATCGATGAACAGTACTCATCATTTTACGCATCGAATCAAATGGTGCTTCTCCTATGCGCGGTTGTTCCTTATTTAATTCATAAGAAGGTAAATCATGTTTATAAGCAAAGTTAACCAAGGCTGCTTCTGTAGGTTCTCCTACTGCCTCTTGCTTTCCTTCATCTATTTTAGCGTCACTGCATAAAGCCATACCGCTTGCCAACAGATGAACATCGCTTGTAAAATTATCGACAACAGTCATTTTGTTTTGAGTTAAAGTTCCGGTTTTATCTGAACAGATAATTTGGGTACAACCTAAAGTTTCGACTGCCGTTAATTTTCTGATTAGAGCATTTCTCTTGCTCATTGCGGTTACGCCGATGGATAAAATAACAGTAACAACTGCCGGTAATCCTTCCGGAATAGCGGCTACTGCCAAAGCGACAGCCATAATGAATGTATCCAAAACTATGTTGAATAAGTCTGCTTCGGTAGGGAACAATAATTCTCTTCCGATACCGAATAAGAAGACAAAGACACAAATACCGATAACCAATTTAGTCAGGATTGCCGATAATTCAGCCATTTTCTTCTGTAAAGGTGTTTGTTCGTCATCGTTTTGATTAAGTGCTGCTGCGATTTTTCCCATTTCACTTTCCATACCGATAGCAACGACAACAGCTTTACCGCGTCCGTATACAATCGTTGATCCGGAATAAAGCATGTTTTTTCTGTCACCTAAAGGAATATCCAACGTATTTTCCTTTAGCATCAGCAGATCGACCATTTTATTTACCGGAACGGATTCACCGGTTAATGCTGCTTCTTCTACTTTTAAGGAATGACTTTCCAAAATACGACAATCGGCAGGTACAGCATCTCCGGCCTCAAATATTAAGACATCACCGACGGTTAAATCTTCTGATTTAACGATGACTTGTTTACCATCTCTTAAAACTTTACTTGTGGAAGCGGTCATCTCTTTCAGGGCGCTGATAGCTTCTTCCGCTTTGTCTTCCTGTACGATTCCTAAAATTGTATTGACTATAACGACAAAGAGAATGATGAATAAATCTGCATACGATTCATTAGCATGACGTACAACATTTTGATAGATAGTTGTTGCGGTAGATATACCTGCGGCAACTAAAAGCATTATAATCATCGGATCAGTAAGAGAACCGATAAATTTCTGCATAAAAGTTCTTTTTGGCGGCTCAGCCAACTTGTTCTTACCGAATTTTTCAATTCGTTGGTCGGCTTGAGTGCTGGTAAGACCATTAGAAGTGGAATCTACTTCTTTCAAGACTTCTTCGGTACTCTTTAGATAATAGCTCATAAGTTCTTTTTAACCTCCTTGAACACAAAAAACTCAGAGACTGTGTCTGAGTTAATAAAATATTATACTATCTCAACACAGTTTGCTGTATTGAGTCTCGCTGTTTAAGATATGCCAAGGCTTTTTGTTACCTGTGCTGGTGACATATCACACAAATGTGTTAACTACTCCCTCAATGAACAATGGTATATTAGCATATAAATTGTTTGCGTGCAATAAAAATGATTGAAATTAGTGTTGGTTACGACAATTGCGATTAAATGATAAAATTTTATCAATGGCTTTTTTTACACCTTGATTGTTGTTGTCGGATGTTATTTCAGAAGCGATTGAGCGGATGAATTTAGTCCCATTGGCCATCGCAAAGGAATGAGTGGCATAAGCTAACATTATGATATCGTTGTCGCTGTCTCCGATTGCCGCAACATTATCTCGACTAAGGTGCAAAGATAAGGCTAATTTTTTTAACCCGTTGCCTTTAGAACACATTCGAGAATTTATTTCGATAAAAGGATAACCGGAATTCATAATATTTAAATCCAAAAATTCTTTCTGCATATTGACAATTGCGTCCGATGTTTCGTGATCAAAAACAACTTGAGTTATTTTGTCGATTTTTGGTTGATTCTTTCGGATATAATCACAAATATCGGGGACAAAGTCATAGCTATCATCTTTATATTTTGGATTTATTCTGAATAATTCGGCTAAATTAGAGCAGTAACAGGCATCTCTTTGTTCTCCATAACCGATACGGGTATAAACCATTAAATTTTTAGTAGCTTCTAAATAAGATATTGCTAGATTATTGTCAATAATATCGTGGAATATTTCTTCTTTTTTGTTCAAATCATACACAATTGCTCCGTTTTTCAAAATCGCATAGCGAATAGGTAAATCGATGAGTTCTTGAGGTATGCCTGATAAACTTCGACCGGTTGCCGGAACGATTAGAATGTTTTCATCGTGAGCCTTTTTAATTGCCTCAAGGGTTGGTTCGTCAATAATTTTTTGATCTGTTAAGGTTGTTCCATCCATATCTAAAGCTATAATTTTGATTTCTTCCATAATGTCCTCCGATTATTCACTGAAACTTCACATTGCGCGCAATTATATTACACTTTACTGAATTACAATATAATCGTGGTAGGCGACCTTTTATATTTACCCCATTTGCAGAAAACGCCTATCACTTTTTTGAAGAAAGCAATTTGCCCATGCTTTCTTCTTTTTTTGCCATTGCGCAAATAAATTATAATATATTTGAGTGTTTTCCTATATAATAATTTATGAGGAAAGTGAAAATATGCAATTACCTTTAGAATTTCAAAAAAATATGCAGGCACTTCTGCAAGAAGAGTATTACGATTATTTAAAAGCTTTAGAACAGGAACATTTTTACGGTTTAAGGGTTAATACCGCGAAAATATCGGTCCAGGATTTTTTAAGAATATCACCGTTTGAATTAAAACCGATTAAGTGGTGTTCCAGCGGATTTTACTATGATGGTAAGAAAGATCGTCCGGCTAAACACCCATATTATTATGCCGGATTATATTATCTGCAAGAGCCAAGCGCCATGTTGCCTGCTGAAATATTAGATATTGATGATAATGATTTAATTTTGGATGGTTGTGCGGCACCTGGCGGTAAAAGCCATCAATTATTATCTAAAATGAGCGAAAATGCCTTTTTGCTTAGTAACGATATCAGTATTTCCCGCTGTCAACCTTTAAGTAAAAATCTTCGTTTAACAGGTAGAGATAATTACGCAGTTATTAGTGAGAATTTAATTCAATTAGCTGAAAAGATGAAGGGAGTCTTTGACAAAATTTTACTTGATGCTCCTTGCAGCGGTGAAGGAATGTTCAGAAAAGATAATGATTTAATTAAAAGTTGGCAGGGAAGAGGTAATGACTATTATCAGAAAATTCAGAAAGAACTGGTTTCCGGTGCTTGGAAAATGTTAAAAGAAGGTGGCGAAATGGTTTACTCTACTTGTACATTTTCACCGCAAGAAGATGAAGAAATAATTCAATATATGTTAGATAATTGTGATGATTTACATCTTCTTCCTATAAAAAAATGCGCCGGATTTGTATCCGGAAAAGGTTATGATTTAGAAAATTGCGTAAAACTGTTTCCTCATAGAATTAAGGGGGAGGGTCATTTCGTTGCTTTAATGCGGAAAGGGGAAAAAAGACAAATCAACAATGAACAAAAGACATATGATGCCGCCGTTCCGGAAGAGTTGTTTCCTTTTTTTTCACTAATCAAAAGAAATTGGTACAATGGTAAATTTCAAACTGTTAGAGTTACTAATCATAATACGGGACAACGGGATGATAAGATTTATTTTATCAAAGATACGTAATTAAATATGGGGAAAATAAGAGTTGTAAATAACGGATTATATTTAGGAACCGTTAAAAATAAACGCTTTGAGCCTTCAAATGCTTTGGCTTTAGCTTTGAAGATGGAAGAATTCTCCAATGTGATTAATTTATCGGCAGATGATGTTCGAGTTATTAAATATCTTAAAGGTGATACAATTGAGTTGAAAGATTTCACAGTTAAAAACGGCTATGCTTTGGTAGGTGTTGATGGATATCCCTTGGGTTTTGGAAAGGTTAATAACGGAATTTTAAAGAATAAGTATGAGGTAGGTTACAGATGGCAATGATTAGAATTGATAAATATTTAGCGGATATGTCTGTCGGCACAAGAAGTCAAATAAAAAAGTTGATTAGAGAGAAAAGGGTAACGATTAACGGCGAAACAGTTAAAAAATCCGACATGAAAATATCTAAAGAAACGATAGTTTATGTAGATGATCAAGAGATTCGTTACATGGATTATGAATATTATTTGTTGAATAAGCCTGCAGGATACATTTCGGCAGCGGAAGACAATTTCACTCCGACAATAATGGAACTTGTGGGAAGTTTTCGTCATGATTTGTTTCCGGTAGGTCGTTTGGATAAGGATACTTATGGGGCGATATTAATTACCAATGACGGACAATTATGTCATAATCTGTTATCTCCGGACAGGCATGTCGAAAAGAAGTATTATTTTGAATGTGAACCGGATTTACCGTTGGATGCGCCGGAAATATTGGCTAAACCGATAACTTTTAAAGATTTCGTTTCTCAACCGGCTGAATTGCAGATTGTTGACCGAAATAAGGGGTATTTAACTTTAAAAGAAGGAAAATATCATCAAGTAAAAAGAATGATTGCCTATTTAGGATGCCAGGTAACTTATTTAAGAAGGGATAGTTTTGCTTTTTTGAATTTGGATAATTTGGCCGTAGGGCAGTACAGAACTCTAAATGATGAAGAAGTAGAAAAATTAAAAGAGATTTGCGGAATGTAATAAAATAAAAAAGTGCTTGACAGCACTTTTAATTTTCCATGGTGGTCCGGGCCGGAGTTGAACCAGCGACACGTGGATTTTCAGTCCACTGCTCTACCTGCTGAGCTACCGGACCATGGTTGCGAGAGAAGGATTTGAACCAACGACCTCCGGGTTATGAGCCCGACGAGCTACCAGACT
>JAUNFB010000062.1 GCA_030525245.1 Erysipelotrichia bacterium | reverse complement strand
AGATGAATGAAGATATAAAAGAGAAGATTGAAGACTTGCGTAAGCAAATCAACCAATATAATTACGAATATTATGTTCAAGATAATCCCACAGTCAGTGATTATGAATATGATTTATTGATCAAAGAATTAAAAGATTTAGAAGATAAACATCCCGAATATTATGATATTAATTCTCCAACCAATCGTGTCGGTGGGCCGGTAGCTGATGGCTTTGAAAAGGTGGTTCACACGCGCAATATGCTTTCATTGGGTAACAGCTATAATAAAGAAGACATTATGGCATTCCACCAAAGGATTGTTGAGGAAGTCGGTCCGGTGGAATATGTTGTTGAATTGAAAATTGATGGTTTGGCGATGAGCATCTTATATCGACAGGGAAAGTTTGTTCGAGCAGTCACCAGAGGTGATGGTGTTGTTGGGGAAGATGTAACTGCCAATGTTCGAACGATTAAATCCATCCCGTTGGAAATTGCTTATAAAGGTGAATTGGATGTACGCGGTGAAGTGTATATGCCGCGGAAAGCCTTTCACCAGCTTAATGAACTAAGACAAAAAAACGGTGAAATTTTATTCGCTAATCCGCGTAATGCTGCTGCTGGATCTATCAGGCAATTGGATTCCAAAATTGCTGCTTCTCGGGGATTACAAGCTTATTGGTATCATTTGCCGCAGGCAAGTGAGATGGGAATCGATACTCACGAAAATGCCTTGAATTTTTTGATTGAACAAGGGTTCAGAGTTAATCCGCAAAGGAGAGTATGCAAAAATATTGATGAAGTATGGGACTTTATTCAGTATGCTTCAACAATAAGAGACCAATTACCTTATGATATTGATGGCATGGTTATTAAAGTAAATGATTTGAATCTACAGAACCGATTGGGCTATACCGTCAAATATCCGAAATGGGCAATTGCCTATAAATTTCCGGCTGAGGAAGTAATTACCAAAGTGGAAGATATTTTTTGTACTGTCGGTAGAACCGGTAAGGTTACACCTAATGCCCGCTTTATTCCGGTCAATATTGCGCAAACTTCTGTCACTTATGCTACTTTGCATAATGAAGATTTTATTAAAGAAAGAGATATTCGTGTCGGTGACTATGTCGTAGTGCATAAAGCCGGAGATATCATTCCGGAAGTTGTTAAAGTAGTTTTAGAAAAACGTCAGCCGGGATTAAAAGAGTATATTTTCCCGCAAACATGTCCTGTTTGTAAGGAAAAATTGCACCGTTATTTAGATGAAGCCGATTATTATTGTCCTAATATCGAATGCCCTGCCCGAATAATAGAGAGCATAGCTCATTTTGCTTGCCGTGATGCCATGAATATTGACGGATTAGGTGAAAAAAAAGTTGAAACATTTCATAAAAATGGCTTGTTAAATACGGTAGAAGATATTTATTTGTTACAACAGCATCAAGATGAGTTGATGAAGATCGATAAGATGGGGAAAAAATCTTGTGATAATCTATTTGCGGCTGTTGAAGAAAGTAAGAAAAGCAATTTGGACAAGTTATTATTCGGCTTGGGAATCAGACAAATCGGAGCGAAAGCCGCAACGATATTGGCTAAACGTTTCCAAACGATGGAAAGATTAAGTCGGGCAACGATGGAAGAATTGACAGAAATTTCCGACATCGGTCCTATAATGGCCGATAATATTGTTTCATTTTTTAAAGAAGAAAAAAATATTACTTTGATTAAAAACTTGGAAAAATTTGGTGTTAATATGACATATGATAACGGCAGTACTTATATGTCGATATTTTCCAATCGCACGGTTGTATTAACCGGATCTTTAAATTCATTAACCAGATCGCAGGCATCTTCTTATCTTGAACAAATGCAGGCGAAAGTATCTTCTTCGGTAAGCGCCAAGACAGATTTTGTTATCTATGGCAGCGAACCGGGAAGCAAATATGATAAAGCGGTAAAATTGAATGTGCAGTTAATCAATGAAGATGAATTTCTTAAGGAATTATTAAGAGTGGGCTTGTTGCAAGAAAGCTAAAATAGTGTAAAATATATTAGTGTAAAGGAAGATTTTTACAATGACAGAAACGAAAGTTAAAAAAATCAGAAGAAAAAAAGAAGAACGATTGGGCTTTAATTGGTTCTTTTGGATCAGTTTTGTAGTAATATTAATACCTTGCGGTTATTTTGTATATTTGTTGTATCAAGCAAGTTTGGTATCTAATACTCCGATTATCGGTGATAGAATCAAAAACAGCATAGTTTACACAATTAATGATGAAGATGTCAAATCAATAGAAGAGCAAGTAAAAAATATCGAACATATTGAAAATTGCGAGATTAATTTGATTGTAGAAACATTGAGGATTGATATCGATGCCGATGATACTTTAACAAATGATGAATATAAGCAAATGTGCACAGATATTTATGCGATAGTCGATGCTCGTCTGCCTATTGCGACCTATTTTACAAGAGATGGTGATTATAAGCAGTACGATTTGGAAATCAATGTTTATGATAATTTAGACAATGAAGAAACAAGAATGGTTACTTTGTATAAAAACGGTAATATGGAAGAATATACTTTGCAAGTGATGAGTGATCCGAAGAATGCTGATTTGGCATATGAATTAACTCATCCGCAACCGGAAGAGGAAACACCGGAAGATCAGTCGGGAGAAGCTACGGAGTAATGATTAAAAATCAAATTATTACAGGCAAATGCCTTGATTATACATTTGATGGATTAGGTGTCGTTAAATACGACACTTTTTGTGTATTTGTTAAAGGGATGTTGATAGGCGAAGAGGGAGAAATAATTATAACCTTGGTAAAGAAGAACTTTGCCTACGGTCGCTTGCTCAAGCTAACTATAACATCAGCGGAAAGAGTGATACCCGTTTGCAGTGTTTCTAAGGGATGCGGAGGTTGTCAACTTCAACATATGTCCTATGCTCATCAATTACAATTTAAGAAAAATATAGTAGAAAATGATATAAGAAATATTGCTCATTTGGATAAGGAAGTAATGCCTGTAATTGCGATGGAAAAACCATATGGTTATCGCAACAAGGTAATTTTACCGGTACAGTTGAATAAAAACGGACAGACAGAAATCGGTTTTTATCGTTATAATTCCCACAATATTATTCCGATTGACAATTGTTATTTACAGTCGGAAGTATCTAACAGATTAATTGATAAAGTGCGTGAATTATTGGATAATTATAAATTGACAACTTTAATCAAGCATCTGATGATTAGAGAAATGTTTCGCACTCAACAAGTAATGTTAGTTTTTGTTTGTTATCGGAAAGATGTTAATTCTTTTAAAAACATTGTTAAAGATATTGTTGCTTTTGAACCGAGAATAAAGAGCATTGTGTTAAATGTCAATGCTGCCGATACCAATGTGGTTTTAGGAAAAGAAGATTATTTGTTGTATGGTGAAGAACATGTTATTGATGACTTATGCGGCTTAAAATTTAAAATATCTGCTCATTCTTTTTATCAAGTAAACACTTATCAGACGGAAAAGTTGTATAATCTGGCAATTAAAATAGCCGGTTTAACCGAAAAAGATGATATTTTGGATTTATATTGCGGAGTGGGAACAATTGGTTTAGCAGCGAGCAAATATGTTAAAAAAGTAACTGGTGTGGAAATAGTTCAACAAGCGATTATTGATGCTAAAGAGAATGCACGCATAAATGGTATAGAAAATGTTGAATTTATTTGCGGAGATGCTCAAAAAGTAACCCAACAATTTCAAAGCGAAAATAAACATTTTAGTTGTATTTTCGTTGATCCGCCGCGAAAGGGTTGCTCAAATGAAACAATTCAAACATTAATTAATCTTCAGAGTGATAAAATTGTCTATATTTCTTGTCAGCCGTCAACATTGGCAAGAGATTTGGCAATGTTAAAAGAACATTATAATGTTGAAAAGATTCAACCGGTAGATATGTTCCCGCAAACTTACCATGTTGAGACGGTCTGTTTGCTGTCAAGGAAAGATAAATAAAGACTTATGTATTGGAACAGACAGTGAGAATTTCAATCAGGCTAAATCAGATAATACGAGACAGTCACAGTGTACACTGGAGAAGGAAACTGCGATTATGCAGGCATTTAGGCATTTTGGAATCATATAGATTGTGGATAAGCAGCATCATGTGTTAAAAATATAGTGAAGTATGGGAAAAAGGACATTCCGGAGTTGTAGATTTTACAGGTCATGAGATGTTCTTTTTTGCTGATATTGAAGTGTTCAAGGGGCAAGGTAATGATACTAAAGTATTAAGACTGATATGAATGATATCTAGCTTATCTAATCAGGTGAAGAGATTGTGATACAAATTGAAAAATTCACTTTTTCGTGATTTGCTTTTCCTATATTTGTTGACAAAATAATGGAAGGATGACATAGCGATCAGTTATAAAAAATTATTCCATTTACTGATAGAAAAAAATATGACGAATGCACAGTTGCAGCAGGAGGCAGGCTTCTCCGTAAATATCATCACACGGCTGAAACGTAATGGGTATATTTCCCTCGGAAGCGTAGAAGAGTATATGCCGCGTTCTGAACTGTGGCGTTGACAATATTCTGAAATTTGTACCAGAGGATAACGGTGTAAAAGAGAATGGTTGATACCAAAAAGGAACAGGAACGTGATGAACTGCGTGGAGCAGTCGATGGTTGGGACTTCAAAAATTATGTTCTTGGCACGATGTTCTATCGCTATATTTCCGAAAACCTGTGTAATTACATAAACAGTGGTGAGATTG
>JAUNFB010000027.1:4058-21292 GCA_030525245.1 Erysipelotrichia bacterium | reverse complement strand
GCCGGCTAATGATATTATTTGCTCATCACTGGCATAATAACCGAGATAGTTCAAATATTTTTTGTATCTTTGTAGATATGTTCCCTCGGAATCAACAATTACTCCATCTTTATCAAATAATATTACACTCATCTTCTTTTCCTCACCATCGAAGTCATTATAACACACTGCTATTTTCTTTTCTGCTTAAGTTTATCCCTTAGCTTTTGGTACAAAGTTTTTCCGTCATTATTTTTTACTTTTTCGACAAAAGAATTTATTCTTTGGCGAACAGAGTTTTTTGAATAATAGTATTTGTTCATCTTACTCTCTGTTTGCTGAATATTATTAATAGGTAGTCTAACCCCTTTTACCTCTTTTTTAGAATTACGAAAATATATTTCCAACACCTGTTTTTCTCTTATTTCCCAGGTAATTAAATCTTCATTGTTTATCTTTAATAATTGATAATGATTGTTCCGATCATACCAATACAGTACAATAAAATTTTCGTATATTTTAGCTATTAAATCTTTTTTTGCTGACACAAAAATTAGACTGATTAGAAGCATTATTCCATAGATCCAAAGATAATATTTTTTTAATATTAACAAGAGAGCTAGTAAAAACAACATTGACAGCATGTATTCAACCACGGGTCTGTTTTTAATTTCACAAATTGCTTTCGCTTGTTGTGGTATATCTTTCTCTTGTGTTGTAAAAATATTTTCTGGTTTTTCTAAAACTAATTGTTGATTTTCTTTATTCATACCTATACCTACGCGATTTTTTTGATCCAATGACCTTTTCTATAAAAATAATATCCTACCAAAGTTTTTACAATCTGCATACTGTCTTGAACAATATACATCGTTAAAAAATCTACATTAAAGACTCTAGAACATAAATAGCTGGTAACTAACGGACAGCATGCAGTAAACAAACCGTCTTGATAAAATACTTCTTTGGTGGCGCTACCGACACGTAAAATATTATAGAAAACCATCGTGTTCCCACCTAATACTCCTGTAATGCATTTTACAAGAATCATCTTGTGGCACAAATCAGCAAGTTCACCTTCTAAATGAAACATTTTCGGTATATATGGTGAACAAATAAACATAAATATAGCTCCAAAAGCACAACAAGATACCGCCATCCAATATGTTTTTTTAGCATTATCCTTTGCCTCATCAAAATATCCTTTTCCCAACTCGCCACCAACCATTACCCCAATACAAGGACCTGCTCCTTTGTTCCCAATGAAGAACAGTTGCGATATATTATTAATCACCGTTAAACATGCTAATCTCGTTTCTGAAACATAACTGTAATTTTTCATAATAAATAGTGTTGCGACAGAGAACACTCCTTCATTCAAAATCAAGGGAAAAGAAGAGGATATAATTTGAATCTTTTCTTCCTTACTTAACGAAGGATATATTCCAGAAAACTTGAATTCTGATCCTTCTCTATTTAACATATATATTAAAAATACAGATTCTGTTAGTCTCCCGATAAAAATAGATAAAGCAGCTCCCATTATTCCCATATTCATCTTTTGTAAGAAAATATAGCATAAAATAATTGTTAATACACTGTTAGCTGTACCACTAACCATAGTCACTTTTGTTTGACCAGTGAATGAATATGTTTCACTCCACAGCAAATTCAGCATATATGGAATAAAGGTCCAACATAATATTTGCAGGTAGTCTTTTCCGTATTGAATAATAACTTCATCTGTAGCAAATATTTTGATAAATTCTTGAGCGAAAATAAAAAAACCTCCAGCAAATACTATTGAAATAATGCTGCAAAATTTCATTCCATAACGCAATACTTGGTTATATTTTGTACGGTTCTGCACACCGTAATATTGAGAAATAAAAACATGAAAGCCACCGGTTAAACCTAAAGCGATCATCGAAAATATTGTAAATGCTTCGTTAGCTAAAGTATAACCATTAATCGCATTTGCTGACAAATCACCCATTAATGCCACACTTAGATTATTGGCCACAATTATTATCAGCTGCGATAATATAATCGGCCAACCATATTTAAAATATTTTTTTATAAAAGCATTACTAATTTTCATATATCCTCCAAAATCATTGTTCTATAAGTTCTCTCGTTATCTTAATTTTTTTGTCTTTCGGCAAACGTAATACATATACCCTTTCACCAGCTTCCAAAAAGTCGTTAATTATCCTTATGTCTTCCTTACTGAAATATATACCATCTGTTATCTGTATTGAATTTGGACGATTTCTCAGACCACCAATATTTATATCCGTATTAAAAATATTATTTTTTTTCATTAAATTTACTATCACCTGAGCATCAAAAGAATTGCCGACAATCACAATACAATTTTCATCACGATTATATTCTTTTATCAATTCTTTTTCACAATGTTCCAATTGTAAAATAATCAGTTGCACATCTTTTGGTTTGGATAATTCTAAAATCATCCGTGTAAAATCATCTTGACTTGCTTCATCATTGATAATGATAATTCTTTTCAAATTAAGATAATCAATCCATGAAAAAGATACTTCCCCATGCAACAAACGATCATCTATTCTTAATAAGTTAATCATAAATTCAACAATTCGTTACAATAGATCAATTGTTGTTTTGCACCGTCAACAATGCTTCTGATTATCTCATCACTCAATTCTTCTTGCAATAACATCTCCAATAGCATTGCGATGTTATAGCCAGTAATAAGATGGAAATTATTCTTTTCTAACTTCTGCATGCAGTATTGATTTACACTTCCGGATAATATATCAGTAAATATAACCAGCCCTTCTTCCTGATACTGTTGAATTATTGAACTAATTTCTTGGCGGTAATTATTATTGTCCGGGTGAGCGCATACTGTCAAAATATCAGATCGTTCTCCCAAAAGAAATTTAACTGTTTTCAAAGTATATATAGGATAATTTCCATGACCGGTAATCAAATATTTCATTTTTTCTCCTTTTAATTTGCTTCTTTTACTAATTTCAATAATGTTTCGAAGGAAGCATTATTAATTAAATAATTTATATTGTCTTTATCGTTTAACACTTTCCCTAATAAACTGTAACTTTTATATAAATCCTTAATATTGGAATTTCTGTTATTCACGAAAACAACAACTTGTGTCCACTGTCTTAACCAAATAATCGATTTTTTCAGTATGACTATTAAAATAAAATCTTCATCAATATTTATTTTCGGATTCAAATAAACAATTTTCTTATCCGTTTCAATCTCACTATTTATTTCCGACTTAAAAGTATTAAATACTTTTCGATTATCTGTGAACAAACGAGATATTTTTTTCAAAACATCTAATCTATCATTAGCTGTTAATCCACCAAAAAAATATTTCTTCTTGAAGTATTTATCAATATTTATTTCGCTGAAATTAAAAACATTTACTGCCTCTTCAATTTGTTTATAATAAGAAACATTTTCTCTTAATACATAGTTATATATTTTGCTTTCACTTATCGGCATTGTACTGATCAACAATGAATAATCATTCACATCTACATTATCCAAAGTATAATAATCATGCAAATCTACTTCAATATTAAAATCTAATTTGTGTTCATTTATATCATTTAAAATCGTTATTGTTTCAGGCCTTCCGTTCAGACAAACTAATAATACTTTAGTCTTTTTTAATTCTTTTCTTACCTCCGTTATCAGCAGATTTACATACAATACAAGATAAGTAAATTCATCGACATTGTTTTTTATTTTATGATTTTTTTCAATGATTTTATTTAAATCTAAAGTGATTTTAGCGGCTAAAGGATATTTTCCAAAAGTATTATAAGTATTCTGATTTCTCATACTCATTCCTGTTTTTAGTCTTTCAATCATTGCTGGAAGATGCATACGTAAATATTTTTTAAACAAACTGTTTTCTGATGAGTGCAAACCATATTTTCCTATCAACATTTGATCGATTTCATTTATGGTTTCTTCGATTAATTCACTGTCGCTACTTATTTCATCGATTTCAGTTAAATGCTTGCAGTGAAAATGTAAAGTAAAATATAATTCCTCTTCATCAGGTAAAATTATATTTAGCTTTTTTTCTAATTGTTGTTTATAATATTTCCCTGCCGGATACTCATAATATTCTTTAAACTTTCCTGTTTTACTTTTATCTATTTTTATATAGTTGTAGAATTTCCATCTTCTGATTGAAATTATCGTATGAATAATCAAATTTTGAAAGGAAGCATCCGATATATTAATTTTATATTTTTTGATCGTCTGCTTTAAAATATCACTAATATCATTTATTTCCTGCTTACTGGCTCGAGAAACAAACATAGCATGATCGGATGCCAAAAACCCAGTTTCAACACTGTTGTGAAAGAAAAATTCCGCTATACATAATCTTTTGTTAATTTCTCCACCATCAATTATTACGCCATATTTAGGTTTACCAATTATTTTCAAATTGTATACCGAAAGTCGTTGTTTAACATCTTTAATATCTGTCGCAATGGTTGATTTGGATACATATAATTCATCTGCTAAATCATCTAGGCTGATGTAATAATCAATTGCTAATAATTTTTTTATTATATAATTGATTCTTTCATATCTGTAATGCGGAATATTTTGACTTTTACTGTTGCCTGTTATCTTCAATCCTTTTATAAATTGTTCAAATAATAAATTATCATTTATGACCAATTTGTAACCTTTAGATAGTAAAGATTCAATCAATGCACCGTTAGCAGATAAAACCGTATTCAATTCCTTAATGTCTTTTTTTACCGTTCTGGTACTAACATTTAATGCCTCGGCCAAATTATTACTTGTAGCCATATTATTTTCGGCTTCTAGCAAAAATTTGATAATCGTTTCATCTCGTTTACGGATATACTGCATTGTCAATCTCCTTATTTTATAGTTTGCCGTTCAATAAATTCTTCTTGTCTTCGGGAACCGCTCTGATTTCCAACTCAATTCCTTTTTCTGCCATTTTCTTACATGCATCAATATCATCATATGTTAAGCATACTGAATGAGAGAAACGCTTATTCTGTGAACCGGGGATTTCATGAATTCCACCGAAATTAATTGTTTTTATTTCATTTACTCCATCGGTAATTTCTTTAGCATCAAAAACATTGTTTACAATAATCATCACATTAGTTCTATCTTTTACATGTTTTTTGATCTCCTCAATGCCAGAAGCGACATCAAGCACAGAAAGTTTTGTTCCTCTCGGTTTAGCAATATTTAATGTCATTTTAGTTATTTCATCAACAGCCAGTTTATCATTTACAACATAAATGGTATCTATACCTAAAGTCTTTGTCCAAGCAAATGCTACTTGCCCGTGTAATAATCTATCATCAATTCTAAATAGTTTTATCATATTTGCCTCCATTATATTAAGCAGATAAGAATCTTAAGACTCTTATCTGCATTTTTTTATCTAAAATATACCGATGAATGCACCGACAATACCGATTACCATCAAAATTGCCATTATTAAGATAACATTATTTTGTTTCTTCATAACTTTCGACAATACCAATACGGTAATTAATGTTAATGCGCCAGGTAAAATAGAATCCAATACTTCTTGTAACTTAAACACTGTTTCACCTATAGTGAATGATAATACTGTATTTACGCTTACCAGTGAATAACTCATTGCTCCGACCATTGTCATACCTACAATTGAGAAACATAATGTAATCTTATCCATTAAACCTGAATCATACAACTTTTTGATTGCACTGCTACCTAACTTATAAGTTGACATTAATCCATAATAGTGAATTAATACATTAGGAATATTGAACAATACTAAGAAGACAACTGGTGCCAATAAGTTACCTGTAACACCCAATTGACAAGCAATTGATGCACAGATAATTCGATAACTTCCCCAGAAAATTGCATCTCCGATACCTGCTAATGGCCCCATCAAGGCTACCTTAATATTACTGATAGCTGCTCCTGTTACTGAACCATTTACTGCTCTTTCTTCTTCCATAGCACAAGCAATACCTGTTACTAAGGTTACTACTGTCGGAGTTGTATTGAAGAATTCAACATGTCTTGCCAATGCTTCTTTACGTTCTTCATCAGTTTTATATAGTTTTTTAATTGCCGGAATCATACTGTAAGCAAATCCGGTACCTTGATATCTTTCTGATGTGAAGTCTGCTTCCAATTGATATGAACGCCAATAGATTTGCGTCAATGTCTTCTTATCTAATAAGTATGTTTTTTCTTCAATGCCTTCATCATCAACAAACTCTTGTTCATTTTCATCTTTAACAAAGAAGAAGGCAATTAAAGCGAATGCTGCACCTAATATTGCAACTGCAATATTATCTAATCCCATATATGCAGCAAATACATATCCAATCATGAAGAAGGCTACCACTTCCTTTGTATAACACAAATTGAACAGCATAGCGAAACCTAATGCTGGGATCAATTTAGTTCCTGCTTTTAATCCTGCCAATAATTTTGCCGGGGCAGCATCTACCAAGCCTTGAACTGCTGTTCCGCCTATTGATAATGCTATGAAGTAAATAATAGTATTAACGAATACATTTCTCCAAAACCAATATGCATAGTGCCACATTTCAAATTTCTTAAAATTTCCTTCTTCAGCTGCTTTGATTTCAAATCTTGCTAACCAAGCATTTAACAAAGATACACCTTGGTTAATTAAATCGTATAGCAAACTACAAGGAACTGCTAAAGTAATAGCTAATTCAGCACCTTGTCCAGTAGTAATAGCATATGTTGTGCCTAAAATTGAAGCAACTGTCATATTAACAGCAGTAGATACACCAATTACCATTACACCCATGTAAGCAAGCTCTAATGCTGCACCTATTTCTACGCCTAGTTGCAAATTTCCTAGAATCAAGCCTACAACTGGTCCTAAAACTATAGGTCTGTTTGTTAAAGCTTGTCCAGTCATTCCGTTTAAACTAGCCACGAAACTGCCAATGAATGCGACTAAAAAATACTTAAACACTGTTTTTCTCCTTTCGATTTTTTATTACATCATTTATGTATAATATTTGTTCTTCGGATTGCCGTACTATGTTTTTTAGTTGCTCGACAATATCTTTTGTTTCATCAATTTGAGTTATTTTGATTACCGAATACAAATTTATCCCAGCAATAATTTGCATTTGATGTGTTCCTTTATATCTCATTACTACTTGATTGACACTTCCACCTAACAGGTCCGTAAGAACAATAACTACCTCATTCTCCGGAATTTCAGACATTTTTTGTTGAAATTCTGTTTCAAAATTATCGGAATTAATATATGCTTTCATCACAATTACATTATTTTTACTTCCGGATAACATTTTTGCCGCATCGTATATTCCTTCAGCCATATAACTGTGTGATGCAATTATGATTTGCATAATTTTACCCTCCTGATTTAGTTTTCCTTTTTCTTAGTTTTGATTTCCACTGCTTTCCATAAATTACTGAACAAAGGATGATATTTTGTTTCTAATGCTTGTGAGGAGTATTCAGCTAATAAAGGAGCTACTGCCAAATATGCTAAAGGCAAAATTTCTTCAGGAATGCTTACGCTTGTTGAAATAACATCTTCACCGATCTGAGGCTTATCAGTAATCATATATACTTTATCGGTTACTCCTTTAACTCCCTGGTATATTTGGTGAATTCTTTCACTGGCTTTTTCCGATTTATTTGTATCATATATAAACACTACATAATCCGGATTTAATGGGAATACCGGACCATGCAAGAATTCTTCGCTTTCATATGCTGTAGCATGAATCTTAACACTTTCGCCGATTTTTAATGCTCCCTCAATTATTGTTGATAAATTGCTTCCTGCACTTATTAGCCAAACATTATGCATTGAAGTTAATTCTTTTTTATGTTTTTCAATAAATTCGAATGTAGATTGTTGCAATTGTTTATGAGCATCCATTGATTTTCTCATAGCATTTTTCCAATCATTTCCTTCCTCTGCGCTCATTAATCCTTTTCTAATTTGAATTTCTACAGCAGACAGCATTAAGAATAATGTTAGTGTAACAACACCTTTTGTCACCATCCCCACCTTTTCAATGCCTACTCCGTAATCAACAACTACATCGCATACATCTTCAAAATCAGAATGTACATTTCCGGTAATACCTATTGTTCTTAATCCTTTACTCTTAATAGTGTTAATTGCATCAATTGAATTGGTGCTTCTACCACTTTGGGAGATAACTATAATAAAGTCGTTTTCATCATAATCATTATCAAAATAAGTAAATGTGAATGGTGAAATTACCTTAATTTCCTTTTTTAGAACTTTTTTTAAGAATTCTACTGCACATAAAGATCCATTATAAGATGAGCCACTAGCAACAATTACTACTCGTTTGAAATCTTTTTTTAGATATTCCTCAACGAGCTTGTTGGTCAACTCTTTAGATCTTTCTATGTTTTCTAAAACGACTTTCGGCGTTTCAATAACATAATCTTTCATTGTTAATTTTTTTTCTTCCATTGACTTTTCTCCTTTTGTTATTTATATCTTAAGACAATAATGAAAACCTTTTAATTTATATTTTTTCCTTTATGAAGGGTGAAATTTATGTTTCACTTTTTCTTTTTTTACTTCACTCATATGGGTGAAATTTGATATTTGTTTTCATATTTTCTATTATTTATTTTTTATGTTAAAGTTTATTTTTGTATATTAAGTGATTATCATTATTTAAGATGTACTCATTTGTTTCACGTGAAACATTTTTTAAACAATAACTACAAAAAAATTAATCAGCGCATAAAAAAATTCATATGTTATTCACATATGAATTAATTTCATTAATTGAACATTTTTAAAAATTCTTCTTCTGTAATTGAATTGTCCGCAACAAAGAATTGATAATATTCATCAAATGTTATGCCATTATCGTGAATATATTTAGATACATCTTTCCCTACAAAGCGATAATGCCACTGTTCGCATTGATAGCCGGTGTAAAACTCTTTATTTTCTTGATAGCGAAATATAAAACCGTATTTCCAACTGTTTTCTCTCAACCAACGATACTCTTCTTCATAAGTAGGAAATTCTGTTCCGTCTGTTTTACTAGCTGCTGTATCAACCGTCAAACCTGTTTGATGTTCACTATAGCCCGGTCTTGCACTGCAAGTATCCGCTCCTTCAACACCATAAGCATTTTTGTAGTAATCGTATGTTTTCTGCTGCTGTTGATAACTTCTATAAGCATTATCATCATTAGCAACAATATAATATCCATCATTTAATGCCGCATTATGCATTTCAACGAAGGCATCATAGGCTTCTTTAACCAATTTTGCTCCCACAGATGAATATTTTTTATCCATTATAATTAAATTATCGGGAATATAATCTGCAGGTAAATAATAATATTTATTACATAATATCAAATTACCATATGATAAGTCTGTAGGTTGAGTATCGGTATAATATGGCTTATCACAATTACAATTGACAGTTTCTATCACCTCTCTAATTGATAGTTGCGGATTGATTTCTGCGTAATCCAAATATCTTTTCAAATTCTTATTGATATAATATTTTTCTTGAACAAATTTCAACAAATAATTTAAATCATATTTATTAAGTTTATCTAAGTAATTATTGATAATCAAGATATTTTGATGAGAATCAAAATTTGAATTGTATGTGTAATATGATTCAATATTTGTATCAATGCACTCGGAATCATTTATAATACTTTTTAATTTTTCATCATAAGGAAGATGTTGAAAATTATTGTTTATAATTTTCAATACTTCTTCATTGGTGGCATCATTGTATTGGTGATGATATTTTAAATATTCTTTTTTGTTATCAACAACATAATTTTTTTCTGATTTTAATATTTCAAGATATTTATAATCTTGATAATAATTATTAGCAAATATTCCGATATATCCTCCCAGCATAAGTAATAATAGTATAAAAATAAGTTTTTTACTTTTCATCGTAACACCTCTATATCATTATAATTAAAAGATGTTTCACGTGAAACATCTTTAACTTAATAATTAGTTAATTTATTTCTTATTAGGAATAAGTTTTTCCTTACCACCCATATATGGTTGTAAAGCCTTAGGCACATTAACCGAGCCATCTGCATTAAGATTATTTTCCAACAAAGCAATTAACATTCTCGGTGGAGCAACAACCGTGTTGTTTAATGTGTGGGCAAAATATTTGCCGTCTTTTCCTTTGACACGGATAGACAATCTTCTTGCTTGAGCGTCAGTTAAATTTGAACAAGAACATACTTCAAAATATTTCTTTTGGCGAGGAGAAAATGCTTCGATATCACAACTGCGATATTTCAAATCAGCTAAATCACCTGAACAACAAACCAATTTTCTTACCGGTATATCTAATGTTCTAAATAACTCAACAGAATAATTCCACATCTTATCATACCATTTATCGCTGTCTTCCGGCTTACATACAACAATCATTTCTTGTTTTTCAAACTGGTGGATACGGTATACTCCTCTTTCTTCAATACCGTGTGCTCCTACTTCTTTACGGAAACAAGGAGAATAAGAAGTCATTGTGATCGGTAATTGATCTTCATTTAATATTTGATCCTTAAATTTAGCAATCATAGAATGTTCTGAGGTTCCAATTAAGTATAAGTCTTCCCCTTCGATTTTATACATCATATTTTCCTTTTCTTGGAAAGACATAACGCCATCAACAGCATCACTTCTGATCATAAAAGGCGGAATACAGTATGTAAATCCCTTATCAATCATAAAATCACGGGCATATGCCAGAACAGCCGAATGTAGACGAGCAATATCTCCCATTAAATAATAAAATCCGTTACCGGTAACTCTTGCTGCTGAATCTTTATCCAAACCATTAAAACTTGCCATAATATCCGAATGATATGGTATTTCATAATCAGGAACAATCGGCTCACCAAATCTCTGCTCTTCGACATTAAAACTGTCATCTTTTCCGATAGGAACATCATCTGCGATCATATTAGGAATGATCATCATGATCTTTTTCAATTCAGCGTAAAGTTGTTCTTCTTTTTCTTCATTTTCCTTTAATTCTTCAGCAAATTCACCGACTTTTTTCTTTGCTTCTTCAGCTTCTTCTTTTTTGCCTTGAGCCATTAATTTACCGATTTCTTTGGAAACAACATTTCTTTGGTTTCTTAAATTATCATCAGTAGCTTTATAACTGCGATATTGCTTATCCAATTCAATAGCTTTATCGACTAACGGTAACTTTTCATCTTGAAATTTTTTTCTGATATTTTCTTTAACAATTTCAGGATTATTTCTGACAAAATTCATATCTAACATATAAAAATCTCCTTTTCTAAATAAAAAGATATCATCCGCAAAGGGACGATATCTCGTGGTGCCACCCTTTTAGTTGATTTAGTAAAATCAACCACTTAATTGAAATAACGGCTCTTACCGGGAATGATTAATTCCGACTAAAAGATAGATTTCCGCAAACTCTGCTAATGTCTTGCACCTAACGACATCTCTCTGAAAACTTTGTCTGCCTACTTATTCTTTATTATCGTCTTTACTTAATTATAGAGGACTGATTAATTCTGCGCAATATTTTCTTGTTGCTCAGAAGAATTTTCCTCCTCAGATTCTTCATCAATCAATTTCTTATCAATAATTGTAACAGTAGCTAATTTGGAATTATCAACATTAAACAATCTGACACCCATTGTTTTTCGACCGTAAACACTTATCTTTTCCAAAGATATTCTAATCATCATACCTTCATCATTCATTAATAAAGCATCTTCGTCTCCGTTTACAGCCTTAAGAGCAATTTGCTTACCATTCTTTTCGGTAACATTGATTGAAGCAACACCTTTAGCTCCTCTGTTTGTTTTTCTAAACTCATCAATATGTGTTTTTTTACCGTAACCTTTTTCGGTTATAGATAATATATATTCACCGCAACTGCTATCGGCGATTCCGACTACTTCTCCGCCATCGGTATTAAAGCCTTTAATACCGGCAGCAGTTCTTCCTGAAGGACGAACAGCACTTTCATTAAATCTTACGGCTTTTCCTAAATCGGAAGCAATAATAATATCATCATTACCGCCGGTTAATTGAACAGCAAACAATTCATCACCTTCATTAAGTTTAATCGCTATTTTTCCGGTTTGTCTTATCAAAGCAAATTCTTTCATTGCTACTCTCTTAACAGTACCTTTTTTAGTAACAAAGAATAAATACTTATCATTTAAACTTTCATCCGGAGTAATATCGACTAATGCTTTAATCTTTTCATTTTTCTCCAAAGATAACAAGTTGATAACCGGCATTCCCTTAGCAGTTCGTCCGGATGCAGGTACTTTATATCCTTTAATTCGATATACCTTACCAAAATTGCTGAATAACAATAGGTCATCGTGAGTAGACATATTAATCATTTGATCAATCATATCATCGCTGTTTAAAGTCATTCCCTTGATTCCTTTGCCACCGCGATTTTGAGTTTTAAATGTGTCAACTGTCATTCTCTTAATATAACCGTTAGAAGTAATCGAAACAATAATATCTTCAACCGGAATTAAATCTTCATCATCAATATCGCCTTCCGATTCGGTTATTTCCGTTTTACGATCATCACCGTATTTTTCCTTTATTTCATTCAATTCGGTTTTAATGATTTCCATCACTCTTTCATGACGATTTAAAATATCTCGGTAATCGGCAATAGCCAATTCCAACTGATGATATTCATCCATAATTTTTTGTCTTTGTAAACCGGTAAGTCTTTTCAATTGCATATCTAAAATAGATTGAGCTTGAATTTCCGATAAACTGAACCTACCCATTAACTTTGACATTGCTTCCGCATCATTGGCTGAAGTCTTAATAATTTCCACAATTTCATCTACATTATCAATTGCGATGATTAATCCTTCTAATATATGAGCTCTGTCCAAAGCCTTCTGCAAATCAAATTGCGTTCTTCTTTGAATTATTTCTATTTGGTGATCAATATATACTTGAATCAACTCTTTAATAGATAATACTCTCGGAGCATTATTTACCAAAGCTAACATATTTATACCATAAGAAACTTGCAATTGTGTTTTACGATATAATTGGTTCAATAAAACTTCCGGTTGAACATCTTTGCGACATTCAATAATAATCTTTATACCGTTCATATTTGATTCATCGGCAGTATTGACAATGCCTTCAACAATGTGATCCTTTGCCAATTCAACAATGTTACGATATAACATTAATTTATTAACTCCATATGGTATTTCACGAATAATAATTTCATGTCTTCCGTTTTCCAATTCCGTTACTTCAGCTTTGGAACGAATATAAATTGTGCCTTTTCCGGTTTCATAAGCCTTACGAATACCGCTACGACCCAAAATAATACCTCCGGTCGGAAAATCCGGACCAGGCAAGTATTTATTCATCAATTCGACCACATCAATATCCGGATTATCAATAATGGCCTCTACAGCGTTAATCGCCTCTTTCAAATTATGTGGTGGCATATTTGTTGCCATACCAACCGCAATACCGGTTGTACCATTTATTAACAGATTAGGAAAGCGAGCAGGCAATACTGTCGGTTCCTGTTCTTCACCGTCATAATTATCAATGAAATCTACCGTGTTCTTTTGAATGTCTCTTAATAACTCCATCGATATTTTTGACATTCTGGCTTCTGTATAACGCGGTGCGGCAGCTCCGTCACCGTCAACACTGCCAAAGTTACCATGTCCGTCAACCAAAGGATAGCGGTAAGAAAACGGTTGTGCCATTCTAACCATCGCATCGTAAATCGAACTATCTCCATGCGGATGATATTTACCCATTACTTCTCCGACAATACGGGCACTTTTACGATAAGGAGTATTGGCATAGTTACCCATTCCGTTCATACCGTAAAGTATTCTTCTTTGAACAGGTTTCATGCCGTCTTTAGCATCCGGCAATGCTCTGGCTACAATAACGCTCATTGCATAGTCCAAGAATGAATCCTTGATTTCACCGGAAATATTAATCATCTCGACATTGTCATAGCGATTGGCAATATCATTATCAAAATTTAATTCATTATTTTTTCCCATAATTAATTACCTCCGTTCTATACAATATCCAAATTCTTTACAAAGTGGGCATTTTCCATAATATAGCGTTTGCGTGGTTCGACTTCATCACCCATCAACATTTCAAAATACTTGTCTGCTTCCATCGCATTGTCGATGTTAACTTGTAATAATGTTCTTGTTTGTGGATTCATTGTTGTTTCCCAAAGCTGTTGTGCATCCATTTCACCCAAGCCTTTATATCTCTGTAAGGAAACTTTTTCTCCCATCTCCGCTTTCAATTGTTCTAATTGTTTATCGGAATAAGCATACTTAATAGTATTTCCTTTTTGAATTCTAAATAAAGGCGGTTGAGCAACATAAATATAGCCACCTTCAATGACTTCTCTAAAAAAACGATAAAAGAAAGTCAATAATAAAATTCTGATATGAGCTCCGTCAACATCGGCATCGGTCATAATTACAATTTTATGATAACGCAATTTATTGATATCTAATTCATCACCGATACCGCAACCAAAAGCAGTAATCATCGCTTTAATTTCGTTATTGTCAAAGATTGTGTGTTCTCTGGCTTTTTGTACATTTAATATTTTTCCACGTAAAGGCAATATTGCCTGGTGTTTCGGATCTCTTCCCGACTTAGCTGAACCGCCGGCTGAATCTCCTTCGACAATATATATTTCATTCAATTCCGGATTACGACTTGAACAGTCGGTCAATTTTTCCGGCATGTTAGCCGATTCCAAAGAACTCTTTTTACGGGTAGCTTCTCTGGCTTTTACAGCTGCTGCTCTGGCACGGGAAGCAACTATGGCTTTTTCAACAATTAATCTAGCTACATCAGGATTTTCTAACAAATAACGATCAAATTGACTGCTGAAAATATTGGAAATTATTCTTCTTACTTCACTGTTTCCTAATTTAGTTTTTGTTTGACCTTCATATTGCGGATTCGGATGTCTTACGGAAATGATTGCTGTCAATCCTTCTCTGACATCTTCCGGTTTCAAGTTTTCGTCATCCTTTTTCAAAAAATTCTTGCTTTTGGCATAATTATTAATAACCCTTGTTAAAGCCATACGGAAACCTTCTTCATGTGTTCCGCCCTCTTGCGTATTAACATTATTACAGAAAGAATAAATATGTGATGAATAATCATTATTATACTGCAAGGCAACCTCGCACATAATATCTCCTTCCGAACCTTTAACATGCACAGGTTTTTCAAACAAAGGCTTGCTGTCTTTATCTAAAAACAAGACATATTCCGATATTCCGCCTTCATACTCAAATTCGGCTTTTTTTACATATTCTTCTCTTTCATCAATTAACTCAATTTTCAAAAACGGATTTAAGAAAGCTAATTCCTGTAAACGATCATAAATAGTTTGATAATCATAAACCGTTGTTTCTTGGAAAATTAAAGGATCAGGTTTAAATCTGACTGTTGTTCCGTGTTCATGCACCGAACATGTGCCGATCTCGGTAAGTTTTTGTTCGGTATGTCCTCCATTAGAAAAACGAATAAAATAAACTTTTTGATTGATCTTGACAGTTACTTCCAACCATTGACTCAAAGCATTG
Source organism: Erysipelotrichia bacterium (assembly GCA_030525245.1). Lineage (GTDB taxonomy): Bacteria > Bacillota_I > Bacilli_A > Erysipelotrichales > Erysipelotrichaceae > UBA1783. The sequence goes on along the minus strand of JAUNFB010000027.1, from coordinate 5,582 downwards.
ACTACTGAAGCACCGACACCATGTAAACCTCCGGATACTTTATAGGCTCCGCCGCCGAATTTTCCTCCGGCATGTAAAACCGTGAAAATTGTTTCTACAGTCGAAAGTCCGGTTTTCTTATGAATACCTACCGGCATACCGCGTCCGTTATCGGTTACTTCAATAACATCACCCGGCAATATTTTTACTGTAATTTTATTGGCGTATCCGGCTAAAGCTTCATCAATAGAATTATCAACAATTTCCCAAACCAGATGATGCAAACCCTTAGATGAGGTAGTCGCAATATACATTCCCGGTCTTTTTCTTACCGCCTCTAATCCTTCAAGTACCTGTATGTCATTTTCGGTATATGAATATTCATCTCTTTTATCTTTAATTTCCATTGCTGATATCTCCTTTAGTAATATTAATAATATTAATGTTTTGTTTTTTTACACTGCTGACTTCTCTTAAATCAGTTGTTGTAATAATTGTTTGAATCGTATTAGGTAACAGTTTAAGCAAGCATACTCGATGATTACTGTCGAGTTCACTGAAAACATCATCTAAAAGTAAAATAGGATATTCTCTTTTTATTTGATAAATAATTTGTACCAAAGATAATTTCAAAGCTAAAATAACCATTCTCTTTTGTCCCTGAGAACAATATTTACTTACATTTATATTATTTAAATAAAATTCGTAATCTTCACGATGAATACCGATATTTGTCTGTTTCAAGAGAATATCTCTTTCCAACATCCTGTCATAAGTTTCCTTTATTTCTTCCAACATCACTTTTTCATCGTTTTTTTCTTTGATAAAAGATTTATAAACCATTTTTAACTCATTTTCACTGCCGCTTATTTCATTATAAAAATAAGATAAATACGCATTTAAAGCATTAATAAAAGAATTTCTTTCTTTAATAATTTTAATTTGCGGTTCATAGATCATTTCTGTATATGTATCCAACATTATTTTATCATTTCCTTGTTTTAAATAAGCATTGCGTTGCTTCAAAGACTTCAAATAATTAGATAAATTATACATATAACCGGAAGACAATTTTCCGATCTCCATATCAATCAATTTTCTTCTTTCTCTCGGAGAATCATCAAATAAATTCATTTCGCTGGGTGAAAATATAACCGCATTTAATTTACCGATAAATTCGGAATTGCGCTTGACAAGTGTATTATTTAAAGCCAAAGTTTTTCCTTTTTTATGTAAAATAACATTCAAACGATCTCTGCCGTTTTTAGAAATTACAATTCCCTCCACCGAAGCAAATTCTTCATTAAAACCGATCATGTCTTTTTCATCATCATTACGATGACTGCGAGTAGTCGATAAAAGATATATTGATTCCAATAGATTGGTTTTGCCGATACCATTTTCTCCTAAAATTAAATTCATTCCGTTTTTAAAATTAACAACTTGATTGGAATAATTACGAAATTTTTTTAATTTAATACTTTCAATATACATAATTACTCAACCTCATATTTTTTATTTTCGATTTGTACCGTGCTTCCGGGA
>JAUNFB010000027.1:0-4048 GCA_030525245.1 Erysipelotrichia bacterium | reverse complement strand
CTCTTCTGTCTTCCTTTATTCCGTCAACAGTAATATTTAACTTTTTAACAGCTATTTTAGCTTCTCCGCCTGTAGAAATCCAATCTGTAATTTTTAATAATTGTTGTAATTCAATGTAAGGTGTACTAATTTTAATTTTCATAACATCAAGCCTCCTGTTAAAAAATAAATTTCCATATAAATTATACCATATAATCGATGATAACGGCTTTTAATTTAGTTATATTGCGTTTTAAAGTAAAAATGATATTTTTATTTAACAGACAATTTTCTTTAATATAATTAATGATATAGGCTTATTTATTGACTAACAAATATAAAAAAATTAAGATATATACGGAGGAAAAATTATGACATTATATAAAAATACACTTCAATTAATCGGTAATACGCCTTTAGTGGAATTAAAAAATATCCAAAACAAATATCATTGTTGCGGAAATATATATGCCAAAATAGAAGGATTAAATCCCTTTGGTTCGGTTAAAGACCGTGTCGGATTGGAAATGATTTTACAGGCCGAAAAGGATAAATTAATCAACAAAAATACGGTAATAATTGAACCTACCAGCGGTAATACCGGTATCGCTTTAGCAGCTATCGGAAAATTAAAGGGATACAAAGTAATTATTGTTATGCCTAACAGCATGTCTCAAGAAAGAAGAAAAATCTTGCAGATGTACGGAGCTGAATTGGTTTTAACCGAAGGAAGTAAAGGAATGCAGGGATCATTGGATAAAGTCGAAGAATTGAAAAAGATATATCCTAATTGTTTTATTCCCTCTCAATTTAGCAATCCTTCCAATGTTAACGCCCATTACAATACCACTGCTGTCGAAATATATACTGATTTGAAAGGAAAAGTTGATTATTTTATCTCGGCTATAGGTACAGGGGGAACATTTACCGGTTGCGGTAAATATTTAAAAGAAAAAAATAAAAATATTAAATGTATTGCCGTTGAACCGCAAAGCAGCCCTTTATTATCTGAAAACAAGACAGGAAAGCATCTCATTCAGGGAATAGGAGCTAATTTTATTCCAAAAATATTAGATAAAGGTTTAATTGATGAAATTATTACGGTAAGCGATCAAGATGCCTACTTTTTCACTAAACAATTGCTTGAATGCGAAGCACTTCTATGTGGTATTTCTTCCGGTGCAGCCTTGAATGCTGCTGTTAAAGTTGCTTGTCGAAAAGAAAGCAACAACAAAAACATTGTCGTAATTCTGCCGGATCGCGGTGAAAGATACTTATCGACAGAAAACCTATTTTAAAATATGCTGAATAAAGATTTATTAATACAAAATTTACTTCAAGAAAACGAACCGGAAATTACCAAAAACACTTCTCTTTCCGGCATTAAACAGGATGTTAAACAATTAATCAATTACCTGCAGTGTTCTCTTTATCCGGAAGTATTTATTTCTTATTGTCCAAACAAACAAAACATAAAAAATAAAATCGAATTTAATTTAGAAAAATCCGAACAATTACTTTTATCCATTCTTCATCGTTTAAATAAGCAAAGGAATAATGAAAAAATCGTTGAAGACTTTTTCCAACAATTACCGCAAGTAAAATCTTTATTGAATAAAGATATTCAAGCTGCTTACGATGGTGATCCGGCGGCAGAAAGCAAATTGGAAGTAATTGTTGCATATCCTTGTTTTACAGCTATCTCCATTTACCGTTTATCACATATATTTTATCTGATGGACTTAAAAATACTAGCCAGAATAATGAGTGAATATGCTCATACCGTAACCGCCATAGACATTCATCCCGGTGCAACAATCGGAGAATATTTCTTTATTGATCACGGAACCGGAGTTGTAATCGGTGAAACAACCGTGATTGGAAATCATGTAAAAATTTATCAAGGCGTTACTTTAGGAGCAAAAAGTTTTGACTTAGACCAACAAGGAAATCCGATAAAAGGCATAAAAAGGCATCCTAACATCGGTAACAATGTCATTATTTATGCCGGAGCAACTATTTTAGGCGGTAATACCTATATCGGTGATAATTGTGTAATCGGCGGAAATGTTTGGCTTACACACAGTTTAGAAGCTAATAAAACTATTGTTTCTCTCAATTCTGATCATAAAATCATTTAAAAAGATTGCAGTTGCAATCTTTTTAGTTATAAGTTTTTATCGGCAATACCAATTGTAATATTTTATCATCGGAAGTAGATGTTAAAGTGAATGGTTTCATTTTACCTGTAAAACAAATTTTTACTTCATAAGCATTCAAAGCACGTATTGCTTCATAAACATAATTACCTTTAAAAGAAATATCTAAAGGTTCGCCTTCAAATGATATAGGTGTTACTACTTCCTGCGATATAATATCATTGCTCTTAGAAGTGATCATTATTTCGTTTTCACTGATCTGCATTCTTACCAAGTATACACCTTCATTTTTTATAAAACTGGCTCTGTCCAAAGCATTTAACATATCACGGGCATCAATTACTAATTCATAATCAAAAGAAGTAGGAATTAAACGACTTATTTCCGGATATAAACCGTCAATCAATCGCGTTTGAATTAAAATATCATCAAAAGTAAATAAAGCTTTTTTATCATCAACAGCTATTTCAATGTCGCTTTCTGTTACCAGTACTTTAGATATATCCAATAAATTCTTAGCAGGTATAGTAATATTAAAGTTGTGTTCACTTTCTAAAAGTACTTCTTTTTGTGCTAAACGATAAGAATCGGTCGCAACACAGATTAATTTATTACCGTTACAATTGAAATTTACACCTGTAAGGATTGGTTTTGTTTCTTTATCACTGGCCGCAAAACAAGTTTGAAAAATAATTTCTTTAAAGGTTTCACTGTCTAAAATAAATTTTTCATCCGGTTGATTAAATTTGATCAACGGAAATTCTTCCGCATTAATACCGTTAATTTCAAAGTTTACCGCATTACCGCGAATACCGCATAAATTACCGTCTAAAACTTCAAACTCAATCTTTTCAGCATCTATTTTACGAATCATATCTCCTAAATATTTACCGTCAATTAAAATATCTCCTTCAGAAATTACTTCTAAGTTATTGTCTTTAAGCTTGATAAAAGTTTCAATAGAGATATCTCCGTCAGAAGCAGTTAATTTAATATAATTTTCTTTAACAGATAACTTTATATTGTGTAATACAGGCATCGGAGAATTAATGGATACTGCTTTGGATACAACATTAATAGCATCGGAAAATTCTTTTTTATTTACTTTGAAATACATATGCGGCTTCCTTTCTTTATTTAATAATTAATTTATTTATTATCATTAGCAGCGGTGGAAAAGTGGAAAACTTCAATATTTGCTGCTTACTGTTAATATTTTAACATATTTTATAGTGGATAAATTGGGGATTTATTTGGATAAATTTTTCTCAATATCAGTAATTATCTTTTTGTAAACCTCATTATCCTTTACCAAATTTTCTATTTTATCGCAAGCACTCATAACGGTTGTGTGGTCTTTACCGCCGAATTCCTCACCGATTTTATCATAAGAAATATCTAAGATTTTTCTGGATAAGTACATAGCGATATGTCTGGCAGTAGAAATATTTTTGGTTCTTGATTTGGATTTGATTTGTTTTTCGGTCAAATTGTAATAATCCGCTACCGCTTTGATGATTATATCAACATTTATTTTATCTTTACTGCTTTTAACCGTAAAGTTTTGATCTTTGAAAGCTTCCAAAGCCAAGGATAAATCGATTTTTTTGGTTTCAAACAAGTTAATGGAATAAAACAATAAACGATTAATTGCTCCCTCTAAATTACGCACATCACTGGAAAAATTGGTAGCCATAAAAGATAAAACATCATCATCAATACCATTATCATCAATATCATGTGATTTAAGCTTTAATTTTAATATTTTATAAGCAGTTTCATATTCCAAAGAAGAAATAGTAACAGATAAACCCTGAGATAATCTTGTTTTTAAGCGATCTTCTATATCTTTGATTTCTGCCGGCGGACGGTCACTGGTTAAAACAATCTGTTTGCGATTATTAAATAAT
>JAUNFB010000026.1 GCA_030525245.1 Erysipelotrichia bacterium | reverse complement strand
CGGATGACATTGATTGAGACATATTGAATTTCATCACTTTCAAAGCACCATCAATTTTAGCCGCTTCTTTTATTTTAATTGAACTGCTACTTGTATATTCAATTTCGTATGTATGAGATTGTAATCTATTCAATGGATCGAATCTCATTTCAATTAAGTCTTTAATATGATTTTCATCTTTAAAATAGACCAATTCCGGTTTCTTAGGATTGTTATGACCACTCCACTTTTCATTGGCAGCTACTGTAACTTCCACATTTTCTTTTTGAGTTTTGTCAAAATCAACATCTGCTTTACCCTTTCCAGCTTTCATCTTAATTTTGTTGTCATTATGCTCCGAATTAGTTTCTTTTTCCGAAATTTCTACAATAACTCTATTAGCACCCAAATCCTTAGCAATACGTACAAGTTCTCTTACTTTTTCTTCTTTAATATATTTAAAATATTTATCTATAGAAATATATGTATTGGAAATATACGGATTGACATAATAAACGCCTTCATTTACTCCCGGCAATAATGTCAAATCAAATTGACTAAAGTAATTTTCAAATATATTGAGTACATCTAGACCGTTAGGTGATGATTGATACCCAATCGAATTCAAGCATACAGGATTATTTTTTCTCTTTTCATCCATTTCGCATATGTTTACCATTTTAGGAATATTATGTAATGCAATTTTCAAATCTTCGGCGAAAATCGGTCGAAGAATTTTATAGTCAGATTCTTGTTTTGCTTGCTTAATATTATCTAATATCTTTTTTGTAACTTTTGCAGTTTCATCAGCAATAATTGCTGCCTTATTCTTTGCTTCACCAGCCCAAATTGCGGCGTCTTTAGTCTTTTCGGCGACAAATTTCCCGCTGTCTTTCAACCATTCTCCGACAGCTTCCCCTTTTTCTTTTATTTCATCAAATTTAATTCTCTTTTTTTCACTCATAAATACTACCCTACTTAAAATTCCATTGTTGCCTTTACAGCTTTCTTCCAACCATTGATGAGTTTTTCTACTACTTCCGGCGATTGTGACGGTTCAAATTTTCTTTCAACCGCATACTTGTTCTTTAATTCATTCTTATCCTTAAATATACCGACAGCAAGTCCTGCCAGCATTGCTGCCCCTAATGCCGTTGTCTCAAAATTGACCGGTCGAAGAATTTCCGTCTGCAATAAATCAGCTTGAAATTGCATCAAATAATTATTGCGACAAGCTCCTCCATCTACCTGTAAAGTCTTTATATCCAATTTTGTATCATTTTGCATTGCTTCAATGACATCATAAGTTTGATAAGCCAAAGATTCCAAAGTTGCTCGTATAAGATGATTAGTCGATGTTCCCCTGGTTAAGCCAAAAATTGCTCCTCTAACATTTTGATTCCAATATGGTGCACCCAATCCGGTAAAAGCCGGTACAACATATATACCTCCGCTGTCCTTCAATTGAGCAGCTATTTTATCGCATTGTCCGGCATTGTCAATAAGTTTCAATTCATCTCTCAGCCATTGAACAGCCGCGCCGGCAACAAATACCGATCCCTCTAAAACATAAACAACTTCATCCTTGATCTTCCAACCGACTGAGGTCAATAAGCCATGCTGAGATCTTACCGGCTTGTTGCCCGTATTGAATAACATAAAGCATCCTGTACCATAAGTGTTTTTGCATTGTCCTTCATCAAAACACATTTGTCCGAATAATGCGCTTTGCTGATCACCACAAACGGCAGCAATCGGAATTTTTATACCAAACAATTCCGTATAACCATATACTTCAGCTGATGATTTAATCAACGGTAACATCTTCTGCGGAATATGCCAAATATCCAGTAACTTTTTATCCCATTCTAATGTATTGATATTCATCAACATTGTTCTGCCGGCATTAGTCACATCAGTAATATGTTTTTTACCTCCGGTTAATTTATAAACCAACCAACTGTCTACTGTACCAAATAACAATTGCCCTTCTTCAGCTCTTTTTTGTCCATCATCAATATTATCTAAAATCCATCTTATTTTACTGGCTGAAAAATAAGGATCAATCTTTAAACCGGTCTTTTTTCTAACAGTTTCTTCATAACCGTCTTCTAAGGCTTTTTCGCATAATGTTGATGATTGCCTTGATTGCCAGACCAAGGCATCATAGACCGGCAAACCGGTCTTTTTATCCCAAATAATTGTTGTCTCCCGCTGATTGGTTATGCCAATACATTTGATATCCTCTACATTAATCTTAGCCGATTCAACTGCTTTTAAACAGACATATTCCACGCTCGTCCAAATTTCATTGGCATCCATTTGTACCCATCCGGGATAAGGAAAAGTATTCGCAATTTCCTGCTGGAAAACACTGACAATATTCAAATTATCATCAATGACCATCGCTCTTGATGATGTGGTTCCTTGATCTATCGCTAAAATATATTTTGTCATATTATCGATTCATACGATTATAATAAATCATCGTATATTCCTCCTAAAAATATAATAACACATTTAACCATAATAAAGCACTTTCATTTAATGTTATAGCTTTATTTCAATTAGTATATTTCATTGATTACCTGAATATACTTAGGATACCTTGTTAAAAAATTTATTTTTTGCTATTATTACATAGGAAGTGGGAATTATGCGAAAATTTTTATCTTTACTTATTATATTTCTAATGCTGTTGCCTTTAAATATAAAGGCAGCAAATACCAATGCCACTATTGCATTTAGCGGAACCACTGAAACCTATTGCGGTGAATTGGCTATCATTGAAGTTCATTCCATCACACAAAGTGCTGTTGATAACATCAGCGGTTCGATAAACTATGACAAATCTGTATTGGCTGTATTCAAAGTGGAAGTATCCGATAATTTAGGAAATTGGAATTTTAAAGTAGACAGTTCTACTCCGGGAGTTATCAAATTCTACGGTAACAGCAGCAATGATACTTTATTACAAGACAGAACACTGTTTAAGGTAACTTTTATAGTTCATTCTCAACTAGCAACATCAACAGCCATATCAACAAATTCGATTTCTTCCAATATCAAAACAACGGAAGAAGTAACCGAACAAATAGTTACTAATCAAGATGAAATTGACAAGGCAAAAGAAGACGGAAAGCCGGAAGAAGAATGGCCGGAACCAATTATCGAAGAAGTCAAAAAAACAGTCGATAAAGAAGAAACTATTAATTATGAATATGCTTCTCACAATATCTCCATATCAAAAAGAGTCAGTTCCGATTGTTTTCTAAAAGAAATCACAATTGACAATGCCACAATATCACCGGTATTTAATAAACTTACCAACGCCTATAAAGTTACAATTGACAAGAAAGCGGAATTAAAAATCAATTATATTGCGGAAGATCCTAAGGCAACGGTGGTAATTCAAGATGAAATTAACAATCAAATTGTCATCACCGTGACTGCTGAAAACGGGTCAAACAACACCTATGTATTGACTATTATCCGGCAAACAAATTATGACAGTAATGCCGATAAAAACGACAGTGAAAACAACAATACGGATATCGATAATCCTATCATTCAACCGGACAATCCACAAGAACCGGTTCAAAATAAAATTGATACCCCTACATTGATTGTCTTAATCGGTTTATCTACTGTAGCTTTAATCGGTATATCAATAGGATCAATCTTAATTTACAAAGGAAGTCGCCAATAGGCAACTTTTTTTGTTTAAAAAAGACAGATTGCTCTGTCTTACATTTGTTTCAATTGATGAATAATTTCCTCAGCCTCTACGCTGTTATATTCTTCTATTTTGCCTTCATCAATAATAGAAGCCAGTTGAGGATCTAAAGGTAACTTGGCCAATAGTGGCAAATTAAACCTTTTAGCCAATAATTCCGTATTATCCTGACCAAATAATTTAACTTTATGTCCACAATTATCGCAAACAATATAACTCATATTCTCTACCAAACCGTAAATCTTAACATTCATCATTTCAGCCATTCTTACAGCTTTTTCAACAATTAAAGAAACTAATTGTTGCGGTGTAGAAACAATAATAATGCCATCGATCGGTAATGATTGAAATACCGTTAAAGCAACATCTCCGGTTCCGGGAGGCATATCTACAAACATATAATCAATATCTCCCCAATTAACCTCACTATAAAATTGTTTAACTAAACTTGCGATAATAGGTCCGCGCCATAACACCGGTTGTCCTTTCTCCGCCAATATCAGATTTGTAGATACGACTTTAATTCCTTTTGCCGTTACTGCCGGCTGAATCGTTTGACCGTCACCGGTTAAAAAACCGGTTAGATTAAATGCCGAAGGAATACTTGGACCGGTAATATCAGCATCTAATATTGCGGTGCTGTAGCCTGCTTTGGCAGCCGCAACAGCTAAAAGAGAAGTAACAGAGCTTTTACCGACTCCACCTTTTCCGGAAACTACTCCGATTATTTTCTTTATATTACTGTTAGCATTGGCTTCAATCTTCAGACTTCTTTCCCCGCAATCTTTCTGCTGACAACTCGAACAATCGTGATTACATGTACTCATAAATTTACATCTCCTAACTAAACATTAATTATTTTACTTAATTTTCTTAAAACTCTCAACAATTATGTACTATTTATCATTTAAAGTAAATTCAAAATAGAAAGTCGTGCCTTTATTAATTTGAGATATTACCCCATAATTAACATTATGCAATTCCAATATTTTTTTAACGATAGAAAGCCCCAATCCACTACCATCATAGGAACGCGTATTATTACGATCAACTTTATAATATCTGTTCCAGATAAGAGGCAGTTGATCTTCACTGATACCTTGACCATGGTCAACAACCTCAAAGCGAATGATTTTATTTTTTTGTTCAACATTAATGATGACTGTTTTATCTTCACCGCCATACTTAATTGCGTTATTAATTAAATTCTGCATAACCTGTTGCAGTTTGATATAATCAGCCTTAATATAAGCTTCCTTTTCCAAACAATTTAATATAATATGGTATCCTTGCGATTCCAGCATTTTAGAATAACTGTTATAAATCTCATAAATAAATTCCTGTACATTTATCGATTTGATATTCAGAATCGTTTCCGTTGCTTCTAATTTAGAAACATCCAACATATTATTAACTAACTTTGATAATCGATTAGCCTCATCAATTATTACCTGAATATTTTCTTGAGTATTTTCATTAGGAATATCGCGAATTACTTCTCCATAACCGGAAATCATTGTCAATGGAGTTCTTAAATCATGAGAAACATTGGCAATTAATTCTTTCTGCATTTTCTCGACCTTGTTCAACTGTTCGGTCATATTATTTAATGAATTAGCCAACTCCTGTATTTCCTCATAATCATTTTGTTTGAACACAACATTATAATTACCCTTAGTAATTTCTTTGGTTTTTTTATTTATTTCCTTTATCGGATTGGCAATTGTCCGATAAATCACCATCGACAACAAAACCGATAAAATAAACATGACTACCGCAATCGCATAGATTTGTTCCCTGATTGCGATTATCGTTGCCTGTACCGGAGCTATATTTCCATAAGTAATAACTTTTATTTTACGATTAAAGCGATCTGTCGCCTCGGTTATAAAAAATACACCCTTAGAATTAAACTTGAATTTTTTTGCTAAATCAAAATAATCACTGTTAACTACCAATATCTGGTTATCATTTTCAATAAAAATAAACATATCATTTTGATAATGAGAACCCTTAGTAATATTGGTTAAATTTGCCATAACCATATTGGAAATATTATAATCAATTTCTGCCGTGTTCACTGTTAACATCCGTTGAGAATCTTCCGTAATTATAATGATTGCCGCGTTATATTCTGCCGCCTTTTTTTCAATTATTCCGATATTATCACTGATATGCTTATGATCGCAAACATAACGGGCAACCCGACGGATTTGAATAATTCTGCTTAATTCATAAGTTTTTTCCAAATAGTTGACTTGAAAAAACAACAATAACCCAATGGTGATAATTAAATAAACTGCAAAATAAGTAAAAAGCTTCATTTTCAATGAAGCTGCTTTTTTGGTCTTTTGGTGAAAAAAAGTTACTTTATCCATCAAAACGGTAACCTACTCCTCTTAATGTAGTAATAAATTTCTGATAAATCCCCAATGATTTACGCAATAATTTAATATGTGTATCTAAAGTACGATCGTCTCCATAATAGTCATAACCCCAAATCTCAGTCAACAAAGTTTCTCTGTTTAAAGCAACGTGATTATTTTGGGATAAGAAAGCTAATAAATCATATTCTTTCGGTGACAAATCAATTACTTGTCCATCCGTTTTAACAACTCTGGCTATATAATCAATTTCCAATCCTTCGAATTGAACTGTATTAGTCGGTTTATTACTGTTAGCACGCGCTAAAATAGCGGAAATACGCATCATAAGTTCCTTGACTGAAAAAGGTTTTACCACATAATCATCCGCACCGACTTCAAAGCCGTGAATTCGATCATATTCTTCTCCGCGAGCTGACAGCATGATAACCGGTGTATCGCTGCTTTTTCGAATCTCTTTTACCGTACTGAAACCATCCAATTCCGGCATCATTACATCCATGACAATTAAATCAAAGTGCATATTGTTGCATAAAGAAATAGCCTCAAAACCATCACCGGCTTCAACAACATCATAACCTTCAAAATTGGCATATTTCTTGATCATTTCCCTGATTTTTACTTCATCATCAACTACAAGCAGTTTTGCCATTCTATCACCTCATCTATTATTTTACAATATTGAAAACATAATTCATATGAAATTCTTATGAATTTTATCCCTTCAGACCCTGAGCCTGTCTTTCCATATTTTCTACAACTATGTCATAAATTTCACCCAAAGTTGCGCAATATTGCAATACCAACCATGGTTCATTGGTGTGAAAGTGAATTTTAATCAGTTCATCATCACCGACAGCCAAAAGGCAATCACCTTTAAAATGTTCGGTGATATAATCATGAATTTTATCCTCGTCTAAATCATGTCCTTCGATTAACAATTGTGTATCAAATTTAAATTCAACCATTACTTTACTCCTTCTTGCTGCTTGGCAGCTTTTAATGAAACAACAGCTATATATACTGCATAAATGGCAAATGCGATACTTAAAGCAATTAAAGCAATCGTATTAATACCATCAAAGCCTCTCTCTTTAATTGTTATCCAATCATTCACAAATAATAGAATAGGCAAAATAAAGCCGCCTATAGCTCGTGCATAATTCTTTTTGGGATTTTCTTTCTTAAAGATATCGATTCTTTTTTCCTTTTCCGGAAGCGATGCAGTAACTTCAGTTAAAGAAGGCAATAAACGATACCTATATAAATACTCGCAAACAGCATAAAGAACAACCGCACAAACACAAGCCAAAATCCAATTATGTGCTAAGTAGCCAATCAAAAGTAAGGCTGTTATCGCAATAATCGGCCGTTGTAACAAAAGATTTACTTTTCTCTCATCTTCTTTTTCAATAACAAACAATTTTTTACTTTTTCGATCAGCTAAAATCATTCTCTTATGACTGTCTTGAAAAACATTCAGTCCCATAGGTTCTAATTTACCTAAATTTTGTTTCATATATCCTCCTGTTTAATATAATATCTTGCTACTCTTTTATTTATTGAGCAAACTATTTCATCAACTATTGTATCCGCCATTTGGGCCAACTCATTTGCAGTGATGGAAACATCTCCATCCCTGCCTATAAGAGTAACTCTGTCTTCCGGTTGAACATTATCGATTTCGCTAACATCAACCATCATTTGATCCATACATATTCTTCCCAATATGGCAGCTCTTTTTCCTCTAATCAACACATAACCTTTATTGGATAAGCAACGCGGATAACCGTCACCGTAACCGACTGAAATTGTCGCAATCTTCATCTTTTTTGAACAAGTATAGGTGTGTCCGTAACTAATTGATTGACCTTTTTCCGCTGTACGAACTGAACAAACTTGACTGTACCAACTCAATAGCGGATAGCGTTCAAAGACATTTTTTACCTCTCCGACATCAAATCCTAACAACATAAATCCCACACGCACGCAATCATAACAAAATTCAGGATAGTTCATAATGCCTGAACTGGCACAAAGATGAGTTTGACCAACCGCTAAATTCAAATCTTTTACCGTAGACAAAAAGTAATCAAAATTAGCTTTTTGCCTATAGGTATTCGCTTTCGAATTGGAAGAAAAACTATCGGCCGTGCATAAATGCGAATATGTTCCTTTAACATGTAAATACGGATCATTATAGATCACTTTTAAATCTTGCGCAGAGATGTCATACGGCAAACCATTGCGATGCATTCCGGTATCAACTTGAACTTGTACAGCTAATTCACTGTTGTTTTTCCGACAGAAATCACTCATTTGCTTGGCTTGTTCAACCGTTCCAATGCTAAGCATTATCTTTTTTTCTCCGGCTGTCAGCCAATAATCCTGCCCTACATAACCCAATACCATTATATCGGTTGAAATCCCGTTATCACGAAGCTGAATTGCCTCATCAATTGTCGCAACCGCAAATTGCTTAATACCCATTTTCTGCAATTCGTTTGCCAAAACAATCGCTCCGTGCCCGTAATAATCACACTTGACAACCGCAATTATCTGTTGATTGTCGGGCAAATATTTCTTTAATTCTCTGACATTTTTACGCAGATTATCAATTGATATTTCTATATAGCAGCGCTTATTTTTCATCCGAACCTCGAAATACCAAATTTATCAATTTATCTAATAATTGTCCGTATTCTATACCGGCTTTTTCATACATAGCCGGATAGAGGGAATGAGAAGTAAATCCCGGAATCAGATTTGCTTCATTAAAAACAAGACCTTTGGATGAATTAAAGAAGTCTATTCTGGCCATTACATCACAACCTAAAATATCGGCAATCTTTAATCCCAATTTATTAACTTCTTCCCGTTGCTCAGAACTTAAATTTTCTGCCGGAATAACTATTCTTGTCTTATAACCATCATATTTTTCTTCATAGCCATACATTTCCGTATCGACTATTACTTCAAATACTTCGGCTGTAATATTCTTCGATAATACTCCGCAACCTACTTCTGTACCATCGATAAATTCTTCAAATAAAATCTTACTGTCATAGCCGAAAGCATCATCCGTATATCTACAAAAATCATCGTAATTATTAATCTTATGAGCTCCGAAAGATGAGCCCTCTCTTGCCGGTTTAACATAACATGGTAACTGTAATTTTTGTTGAACCTGAGCAAACATTTCTGCGTAAGAAGGGTGATTTTCACGATGATAAGCTAAATATTTTGCCATCTTTATACCGGCATTTTCACATAAAATATGCGTCAGTTCTTTATCCATTGCTAAAACACAACTGGACATCGAACAGCTGACACAAGGAATACGGTTTAAATAACACAGTCCTTGAATCGTCCCATCTTCGCCGAATTGACCATGCAATACCGGAAAGACAACATCAACCCGATCAATTTTATGTGTCCGCAAGTTATAAAATCCATGATGATCAGCGGAAGGGCTGAAGATAACTTCTTCATTATCAGCATAATTTTCCCAATTACCATTTTCAATATCAGTTATTTTCCCCTTGTAATGATACCAACGACCGTCTGTAGTTATTCCTACCAAATATTTTTGATATTTATCCGATAAATGTTGGCATACCGAAGTCGCCGACATCAAAGATACAGGATGTTCACTGGATTGACCACCGAATAAAATTGCAATTGTACACATAAATCTAATCCTCCAATGCGGAAATTAATCCACTGAAATTCATGCCATTACTGGCTTTAAAAAAGATAATATTTTCTTTCTTTATTTCACCCTTTAATACAGGAACAGCTTGTTTCCAATCATCGAAACAACTGCTTTTAATCTGTTTTTGCTTTAATTTCTCGGAAAGATTTTTCATTTCTTCACCAATCAAATATATTTTTTCAAATTCGTTAAAATCCACTTTATCCGCAATATCACCATGCATTTCAGCAGAATCATTACCTAATTCCAACATATCTCCCAATACAACAATCTTATGATACCTATTATCATATTCGATAAAAGTATCTAATGAAGCAACCAAAGAAGACGGATTACTGTTGTAACTGTCATCAATAACCAAACAATTATTAATAAATTTGGTTTGCATTCTTCGAGCAGTCAACCGAACTTTCTCCAATCCTTGTTGCATCTGCCAAGCTGTCATCTGCAGTTTTTCACCTATAGAGATGGCCGCCAATGCATTACAAACTTGATGTTTCCCTAATATCGGTATATGGAATGTAAAATCCGGATACTGTTTAATTTGAAAATAACTGTTACTGTTTTCCAAGCGGTAATTAACAACCTGTAAATCACTTGCATCATCAAAACCAAAACTTTTTATCTGCTTCTGCAAATTCATTTTTAACAATTGTTCTTTGACAGCAGGATAATCGCTATTATAGAAACAATAGCCGTTTTGCGGTAAATATTTATTAATCAAACATTTCTGTTGAATAATTTTATCGATTGTTTTAAATTGCTGAATATGTGCCGGAGCAATAGAAGTAATCACTGTATAATCCGGTTTAACTATTTCGGCTAATTGATCCATTATGCCTATATCATCTATTCCCATTTCGATTACAGCTACTTCGGCATCAGCACTCATATTTAATACAGTCATTGGAACGCCCAATTTATTATTGTGATTTCCATCTGTTTTATATACCCTGTATTTGGCGGACAACACAGCCGCAATAATATCTTTTGTAGATGTTTTGCCACTCGAACCGGTAACTCCGATAAAAGGAATTGAACATTGACTACGGTAATAGGCAGCCAAAGTCTGTATTGCCTCCAATACATCTTTAACGATAACTAAATTTCCTGAAGGCAAATCCAACAAACAATCTTCCTGCCAAAATGAAGCATCTATGTCTTTCCTAAACAAGTCGGCAACAAACTTGTGACCATCGACTTTCTCTCCGACAAAAGGAGCAAACATCTGTTTTTTTTGAATAACGCGAGAATCATAGTTAATCCCGTTAACCACAATATTCTCATTGCCGATAACCCTACCACCTACTATTGAGGCTATTTCTCTTAATGTATAATTCATAAATCAACCTCTGCAAAAACAATAATTTTATTCTCAGTTATTAATTTCTTCTATTACCTGAACGATTTCATCAGCATATTTTTGGCAAAGCTGATCATTTTGAGCTTCGATCATTACTCTAACCAAAGACTCCGTACCGCTGGCTCTAACCAATACGCGACCGTTGTCCTGCAATGCTTTTTGTACCTGAGCGCACTTTTCCAACAATTGTTTGTTTTTCAAACATTCTTCCTTATCCTTGACTTCAACATTAATTAAAATTTGCGGATAAATAAACAAATCATCGGTTAACTCATTTAAAGATTTCCCGGTTTCTTTCATTACTTTAAGTAACATCAAACTCGTTAAAAGTCCATCACCGGTAGAAGCATATTGAGAAAATATTATGTGTCCGGATTGTTCACCGCCTAATACATAGCCGTTTTCCTGCATACATTGATAAACATATTTATCTCCCACTTGCGTTTTTTCATAGCCTATATGTTGCTCATCCAATTTTTTAAACAAACCTAAATTTGCCATAACAGTGGTAACTACCTTGCCGTTTTTCAACAAGCCCTTTTCCTGCAAATATTTCCCGCAACAATAAATAATTTTATCACCGTCAACAATTTGTCCGTCGGAAGTAACCGCAATAACTCTGTCCGCATCACCGTCAAAAGCAAATCCGACATCGTAATTTCCCTTTTTAACTTCGGCCACTAATTTATTAATGTGCGTCGATCCACAATCACGGTTAATATTATAGCCATCCGGTTGATTATTTGTAACTGTTAATTGCGCATTTAATTTTTCAAATACATATGGTGCAGTTATTGTCGAAGAACCGTTGGCACAATCGATAATTATCTTATAAGCACTTAAATCCAACGGAAATTCGGTAAACAAATGTCGATAATAATCATCCAATCCTTTTCGATAATCTTTAATTTGACCGATTTGTTGACCGATAGCTAACGGTAAATTTCTGTCTGAATAAATATAATCTTCAATCTTCTGCTCGAAAGCACTATCTATTTTACTGCCTTCAGCAGAAATAATTTTAATACCGTTATCATAATAAGGATTATGAGAAGCAGTAATCATTATACCACCATCAAAGTTCTCATTCTTCACCAAATAAACTAACGACGGCGTCGAACAAACTCCTAATTGATAAGCATTACCGCCACAGGTAGAAATTCCTGCCGATAATGCTGCTTCCAACATTGATGAAGACAAGCGCGTATCTTTACCTATCAATATTTTGCCGCTGACAAAAGTATGACCCAGATATTGCCCGATTCTATAAGCCATATCCACTGTCAGGTTCTCATTAGCTCTGCCTCTTATTCCGTCTGTACCAAAATGTGCTCTCATAATTACTCCTTTTTTATTCCGCAATCTCTATTTGAATATATTTACGCCCGTCTTCAATCTGATATTCAACCAAAGTGTTTTTACCGCTGACACTTATAGCAGCCTGTTGAATTCCGACTGAAGTTACGGAACTTAAGTCAATATTTACCGTGATATCATCAGCTGTCAATTTATCAATGTTCGATTGAGTACCGATTACTAATACATTCATCGTTACATCATTTTCATCAATTAACTTAACCTTAAAGTTAGAATTTAAATTAGTATAAGAAACTTTTACATCATTAATTACTTTCGATGTCTTTTCACCGACAATAATTTCCATATTAACTTTTGTGATATCCATTTTGTTGACGCCGCTAGGCATATTCAAAGTGGTTGAGATTGATGTATTTTTAGTAATATTAGAAACATTTAAATCAACATATACAGCATCGATCAAATTAAGAACATTATTAGAAGCATAAATAGTTACCGTTGAATGATCCAAAGATACTTGATCCAAAGCCAAATTATCGCTCATAACTCCATTGGCACGAACAATTATCGGCACTTCCTTACTTGGAGAAGTAACATTTACCGTTGCCATTACCGTCTCCGGAGAAATACTGCAATTTACGATATTTCCGTTATTATCGTAAGCTACAATTCGAGCTTCACGTGTAAAGCTTTCCGTAACTCCTGTCACATCGATCAGCGCTTTAACGAAGGCAATGGAATCAATCGTATCCTGTGACGCTCTGATTAATACTTCGGTTGTATTGAAAGTAGTTTCTCCTAAATTATAAGTTGAATCCATCAAATTTTTATTGATAAATTCATATGAAATATTATATTTAGTCGTGATTTTCTTCTTAATAGTAACATAAACTGTTGGATTGTCTAAAATATTTACCGACAAATCCGAACTAAAGTTTTTTGGCGACAATCTTATCTGATAACTTCCTTCCGTTAATCCCGATAAATCGGCAACCACATAAGAATTGGTTTTGCTTTTCTGCAAAGTTATATCACTCATTGAACCGCTGACCATAACATTTACCGTTTCAGGAATACCGCTTATCTCATACATTTCTTCATTATAAACGCATTCGACTTTAACATCATTTAATGTTGCCGATTGAGATATACCAATGGTATCCGATGAAGAAACATTTACGGAAATATATAAAATAATTGCCAGAATTAAAGAAAATATTTTAGAAAACTTTTTGTTAAAAAATATTTTAGTCAAGAAATCCGAAGCACTGCGAAATACATATAAAAAGGCATTTTCCAATGTGGCATAAGTACGAGCAACTTTTTGCGAATTGGCCGCAATTTTTTGGGCAATTTCCAATTTTTCTTCAGAGTTTTTAACCTTCTTTTCCCTAGTTTTTTTCTCTTTCATTATTGTTTGTCCTCCTTATCGGAACTCATCGGCTCAAATTTATCGGTCCCGGTAGTTACAGTTGTTTTAATAGTCGGTTTAGAATTTGAATCATCTTTTTCCACAGCAACTTTACGAATAACAATATTGTCATCAACACTGTTTTCCGATAATGTATTCTTCACAACCTTTTCAACCAAATTATCCGAACTTTCTTCATTCTTTTCCAAATCTACAGTTTTAAAACTTGCTGTTTGAAACAATTTCATATCATGTTTATTAACATTTTTCAATTCATTATCCTCGTCATCTTTAAAGTCTAAGTCTGAACTCAAATTGCTGACTAATTCATCCAACGAAACCGAAACATTACGAGTATTTTTCTTAGATTCACCCTGAACAACTTCTTTATTCAAAATAATTCTGTCTAAATATTCCCTTAATTTTTTTTCAGTCATCTGAATCAATTTACCTTGTTCGGCAACAGATACTGTTCCTGTTTCCTCGGAAACAACAATAGTCACCGCATCGGTAATCTCGCTGATGCCGATTGCTGCACGGTGTCTTGCACCGTATTTAGAAGGTAAATCCATCGTTGTCGGAGGGAAATAAGCCGACGCACAAGCCAATTTATCACCTTGAATTATTACTGCTCCGTCATGCAACGGTGTAGTTGTCATAAAAATAGAACACAAAAGTTCGGCACTGACCAACGAATTCATCCTAATGCCGGTATTGATATATTCAGATAAAGAATGCGATTGCTCCAAAGTAATCAATGCCCCAACTTTTTTAGCTGACAGATTAGCTGTTGCTGTTACCAATTCATCAACTAAATTCTCTTTTTCACCGGAAGTCAGTATAGCAATTCTGGCAAGAGCATTGCTTTTGCCCAATCTTTCCAATATTTGTCTTATTTCCGGTTGGAAAATAACAATAATTGCCAAAAAACCCCAAGATACTATCGTATCGGCTAACCATTCAACAGTTTTTAAGCCTAAAAGTTTGGATAAAGACTGCACAACGATAACCAAAATAACTCCTTGGAATAATTGAATTGTTTTTTGGTTTGTCCTTACTATTTTTATTAAATAATTTAACACTGTCCATACAGCAATTATATCTATCACTATTCTTAAATAACGGATTATAGTTTCATATGTTAAATGCATCGGCACACCCTCTCTCTCACTTTCATTAATTATAGCATACTTGTAAAATCTATAAAATATCGCACATATGCTCACTTTATTATAAAACAGATAGCGGAGATTTTCTATTTTAAATATTTTAGCAGCGAGATATATTTATGTTATATAATAAATAATGAGGTAAGGCACTTATGGAAAATAACATTATTCAAATAAATTATCAGGGCAAAACAATTACGCTGATTCCCACAGCGCATGTTTCTCAAAACAGTGCGGATTTGGTCGAGAAAACCATTGATGAATTGCATCCGGACAGTATCTGTATAGAATTGGACCAAGGCCGCTATAATTCGCTAACCGATCCGCAAAAATACCGTCAAACGGATATTGTCAAAATTATTAAAGATAAGCAAGTAACGATGATGCTGGCAAATTTAATTTTAGCCAACTATCAGCGTAAATTAGCTGTCAATTTAAATAATCAATCGGGTAAAGAAATGCTGGTAGCTATCCAAAAATCCAAAGAATTAAACTGTAATTTGGTTTTGGCTGACAGAAATATTAAAACTACCTTTTCCCGCATTTGGTCAAAGCAAAATTTCATCGACAAGATCAAATTAATCAACGGTATTATCTCAGCCATTTTTGATGATGAAAAATTAACCGAAGAAGATATTACCAAATTGCAAGACAAGGACATGCTCAATGCCGCTTTAAACGAGATCAGCCAACAATTTCCGAAAATCAAAGAAGTTTTAGTTGATGAACGAGACAAGTACTTAGCTTACAAGATCAAAAATGCTCCCGGAAAAAATATCGTTGGTGTATTAGGTGCAGCTCATTGTGTAAATGTTCCCAATTGCATTAATCAAGATTATGACATTTCGGATTTAGATCAAGTTAAAGAAAAAACTTTTTTACAAAAGCTCAGTGGTTGGATAATTCCTTTATTAGTAATTATAGCTATTGCTCTGTGCTTTAAAATCGATGGCAATATCGGTTGGGATCAACTTAAATCATGGGTCTTAATCAACGGAACATTAAGTGCACTAGGTGTTTTAGTTGCCGGCGGTCATCTGTTATCAGCAATCGTCGCCTTTGTTGCCGCTCCGATCACTTCGCTTAATCCGCTCTTGGCTGCCGGTTGGTTTGCCGGATTATTGGAAGCTAAACTATCCAAACCAACAGTTGCCGATTTTGACAATCTGAGTGAAGATTTAAACAGTTTTAAGGGCTTTAGAAAAAATAAGGTCACAAAAATATTATTGGTAGTTGCTTTAGCAAATTTGGGCAGTACTTTAGGCACATTTATTGCCGGATTAGACATTATTAAATCGATTTTTACCAACATCTGAAAGGAATACTTTTATGAAAAAACAATTAAACAAATATATTTTAAGTCAACAAAAGGAAACCTACGATTTAGGTTGGAACTTGTTCACTCATCCGGAATTAGGCTTTAAAGAATATGAAACCAAACAAATCATTTTAGATTATTTAAAAAAACATGATTTAAAAGTAGATAAAGAATATGCCTTAACCGGTCTTTCGATAACAATAGGTCAAGGAAAACCGCACATCGGTTTATTAGCCGAAATGGACGCCATACCGACTATCAATCACCCTTATGCTGCTAAAAAGGACAATGCAGCTCATTCATGCGGACACAGCACGCAAATGGCAATTTGCTTGGCAGCTTTAGACAGCTTAAATCAAATTATCGACAAATTAAAAGGATCTGTCACCCTGTTTTTTACTCCTGCAGAAGAGTTCACCGATATCAACTATCGAGAAAATTTGATTAAAGAAGGAAAAATTAAATATCTTTCGGGTAAAGAAAATATGTTAGCCGATAAGCTGTTTGATGATATAGATCTTATAATCCATCTGCACGGCAGTGGCGAATATAAAGATCACCACTTTTCAATCGGTTCGATTCTTTCCGGCTTTACCTATAAAAAAATAACCTTCCATGGAAAAGCGGCTCATGCTGCCGTTAATCCTTCCAACGGAATTAATGCCTTAAATATGTGTACTTTGTTTCTTAATGCGATCGGTATGCTAAGAGAAACTTTCCGGGAAGAAGATTTAGTTCGCTTTCACGGAATGATCGAAAAAGGCGGAACAACCGTCAATTCCATTCCGGAGGAAGTAGTCTACCAATGTTACTGTCGCAGTGTCAATCCGCAGTATTTACTGCAGCTCTCACAACAAATCAACAAAACAGCCGATTGTTGTGCCAAAGCCCTCAACGGCACAGTTACCATCGAAGAACATCCGGGATATTTTCCTTTAATCCCATCAAAAAAACTATCTGATGTTGTTTATCAAAATATGCTTAATTTTTTCCCTGATAGCGAAATAGCTCATAACGAAAAAAGTTGTGCTGCCGGAGATGTCGGAGATATCTCTTTATTCAAGCCGATTATTCAATATGGTTATACCGGCTTTAAAGGTCAAATGCACGGTAACAACTTGGAAATCGCCGATCCTTACGAAGTATATATGATTCAGGCACAAGTTGTCGCTGACAGCATTTATGATTTATTAAATGATGAAAGCAAAGTAAAAGAAATCATCGCAGATTTTAAACCAGCGATGACTTATCAACAATATATCGATTATTTAAATCAACATTGAGGAAGAAGAATTTCTTCCTTTTAATTTACAAATTGAACATTTGCTTCACATATTACTATATAATTTCCATACTTGTTTTAAGGCTTTATCCTTTTCTACCCCCGCTAAGCGCAGCTTGTGAGCAAACTCCAATAATTCCTTATATTGTTTCCCGGCCGGAATACCCAACATTTGTAAATCCTTAGCCCGGACATAATCTTTCTGCATATATTCTTGATATAAAGCATATCTATCCAAAAGATAAGCAACATTATCTGTTATACCCTCTTCACATACACGTCCTTTATTATCCGCATCAGCCAACAAAATTAAGCCGTATTTATCAATTGCCTGATCAAACATCTTATTTGTTGCTTTCGCTGAACTGTTGCTCCGAGCCAAATTATTCGGCAACATATGCAATCGCACCATATTTAAGACATATTTCCGCAAATCGTTATCATTGCTTAAACGCTTGAGAAATTTTTTTGTCGGTAAAATCCCCTTCACTTCGTGCCCGTAACTGTGTATTACTCCGGCAATTTCTTCGGTAGTCAGTGCTTTTCCGAAATCATGGCACAAAGCACTCAGCATAAAAGCCAAAGAATTGGAACATATATTTTTTACTTTGGCGGCATTATCCAAAACCATTAAAGTATGCGTATAAACATCGCCTTCTCTGTGATATTTGGGATTTTGTTCTACACCGATTAAATCTTCAACTTCCTTAAACCAATAAGATAATTGCTCGCATTTTCGCAAATTTTCGAAAAATATTGACGGTTTATAACTATTCAACAAAGATATCCTTAATTCATTAAAAACTCTCTCTTTGGCAACTTCTCTGCAATCAATTTTTCGACACAGTTCTCTTAATTTATCACTCATTTGAAAATCTAATACAGCGGAAAAACGGCAAGCTCTAAACACCCGCAATTTATCCTGCTCAAATGTTTCGGAATCAACATAATTTAAGATTCTATTATTCAAATCGTTAATCCCATTATAAAAATCAAACACTTGTTCTGTTAAAGCATCCATTGCTAGAGCATTAATTGTCAGATCCCGTCGATGACAGGCTTCTTTTAAACTATGATCACTTAATGATATATCTATGGCACAATGATCCAAATGATAAATTTTATAAGATTTACCATACGATTGAACCGTTCCTAAAGATGACAATAAAGACAGCAATTGTTGTTCCGTTATACCATGCACCTCAATATCAATGTCTACACATTGCTTATTCAAAAGTCTATCCCGCACATAACCACCGATATAGTATGTATTACCGCCTAATTTATTTACCGCTTCAGCAATATCCTTTACTTTAGATATCATTTCTAATCAAATCCTGATAACTTTCTCTCTTCACAACTAAATAATCTTGTTTATCCTTCAACATTACAACCGGAGGTTTTGGTAAACGGTTATAATTACTGCTCATTGAATAATTGTAAGCTCCGGTTGTGCACACCGCAATTAAATCATTTCTCCTTATACTGTCGGGAAGCAAAATATCTTTTTGAATGATATCTCCGCTCTCGCAACAGCGACCAACCAAATCACATTTAAAATTATTACTTTCTCTCATTTTATTAGCGCATAAACAAGTATAACTTGATTTATATAAAGCATAACGCGGATTATCAGTCATACCGCCGTCCACAGAAACATAATTCTTATAACCGATTATTTTCTTGACCGAACCAACCGAATACAAAGTCAAGCCGCTATCGGCAATCAAACTTCTTCCCGGTTCCATTAATATTTGCGGTTCTCTTATTTTTAATTTATGGCATACCTGATGAAATTCGTCCGCAATTTCCCGAATTTTACTTTCAATATCAATTAACGGATCGCTTTCTACATAACGAACTCCGAAACCACCGCCCAAATTTAACTTCTCCGTTTCATAATTATATTTATCTTTAATATGCTTAACAAAATCCAACATTATTCTTAGTGCTTTTAAATGCACATCTTCCGTAAATACTTGTGAACCGACATGACAATGCAAGCCAACTAAACGAATATTTTTTTGTCGTAATGCCAATTCCACAATTTTATCAGCTTGTCCCGTGGCAATGGCGTTACCAAACTTGCTGTCAACATTACCGGTCGCAACTTCCACATAAGTATGCGGATCTATTCCCGGTGTAATACGAATTAAGATTTTTTGTACGACTTGTTCTTTTTGTGCAATTTCCTGCAATGAAAGTAATTCTTCCTCATTATCAACAACAAAATAGCCAATGTTATATTTAATTGCCTGATAAATATCCTCATCGGTTTTATTATTACCATGAAAAAAAGCTTTACTTAAATCAAAACCGGCAGCATGCGCCGTATATAGTTCACCCAACGAAACAACATCAATGCCAATATGCTCCTCACCAACAATTTTATACATTTGTTTAAAACAATTTGCTTTAGAAGCATATAAAGGCAAAGCATCTTTTCCAAAATATTTATGCATCGTTTCAAGATAAAGATGGCATTTTTCTCTTATTTTATTTTCATCTAACAAATATAAAGGTGTACCGTACTTTTTGACCAAATCAACCGTATCAAACCCGGAAAAAGTCAAATGCCCCAATTCATTTATATCTAAGTTATCACAAATCATACATGTTTCCTCCTTATACCACTATCTTGTCGGAACTGAATCAAATTCAATTAAATAACAAGAAAAAATCATATCAAAGATGTAACCATATAAAATGATACCATATTTATACACAAATCTGATATATCACAATAATTATTGATCAAACAATTATTGTTAAAACGATAATCTCTACATTATTTGAGGATATGTCCAAAATAAAATGACTTTTTTCATCTCCGTGTTTGGAGTTTCTCACCATAAAGATTGGAAGACAACAGTTGTTTAAGGAAAATAATATTAGGAATGTAACAAAATATTTTGATAAAACTTAAAAATATTCATAGTACCGATAAACCAACTTTATAGAAAAAATAATATAAAAATAAATTAAAAGTTGATAAAAAAGCTAAACAAGAGTAAATATTGAGTGCTTAATACTTAAATTTACTCTTTCTAATACCTTTAGAGGAAATTACAAAAAAAGAAGCCTTGCGACTTCTTAATATAAAATTTCATCTATTTGTGGATAACATTTCGGAATAATTAATTTTCTGCTCTTACCGTTCTGACTGATATATGAGCAATAATAAGCATTACTCGTTTCCTTTTCAACCAACACATTGGCAAATGCCTGAGCGGTAATCATTGATGCACTGGATATTCGATAAATACAATCGTTTTCTTTATAGAACGAATAAGATGATGCACTGACAAACGGTGTAAGTTTTATCGAAAGCAAAATATATACGGTGATGACAGCCAACGCTCCGATTAATGTTAAAATCGTTACATATACAGCATTATCGGAATTATAAAAAAATGCACATGCTACCACAACCCCGAATTCCAAAAACATAAAGCCAAGTGTCAAAGCTAAGAAAGGCAATACTTTATTTGTTTTGTTTTCCCTTGCCAAATTCTTATCATAAAAGTACACTTTAACATTTTGATCCGTATTTTCGCGAATAACATCATTTTGATTCGGTTCCGAGAAATCATTATTCAATTTCTTTCCCGCGCTTACTCCTTTAATCATTGTAAATAAAATAACAAATTCAAAAACGAAATTAATCAACAAATCACCGAATGTACCGTTGATAAAAGCAAATACCGCTAAGCAGATAATATCAATTGACATTAAAACCGTGCCGACCAACAACCATTTCCAATCCTTCTTAGAAAGAAGATAAGAAATTGCCAATAAAGCAACGGGAATCAAAGCGAAGATAACTATCACAAAAACTCTCTGCATACCGGTAAAAAACGCTTTAGCAAGAACGATAGCGATTTGCGGAACAGCAGCCGAGTAAATAAAACTGACATTACTGTCAATAAGCATCAATATCATATTAACCAAAGTTAAAGCGGTAACCGCCAACAAACAACCTCTTCCGGATTTATAAGAATT
>JAUNFB010000003.1:74288-82604 GCA_030525245.1 Erysipelotrichia bacterium | reverse complement strand
TACTTGTAAATGTTAAATATTAATATGATTAAAAATAATGCTATAATTATAGTATTGACAGGAGGTTTTACTATGGGAAATCGCAGAAGATCAGGTGGAACAGGATTATTCGGACTAATCATATTCATTATCATTATGTCCTCAATCGGTGACATATTTTCTTTCGGCATAGATTTGATTTTCAGCATAATCGGTATAGCCGGCGGAGTAATATTCCCTCTGATTTTTACAGCCTTTATGATTAAACTCATTTCCGATGCCATTAAAAAGAAAAAAGGAGAAACAACCTCTTTTCAACCGGGAAATAATGCTCAAAAAAAATTATTAAAAAAGATCGATAAATACTTTGAAAATAACAATCAACTGAACATCGATGACGAAACCTATTTGGTAATTACCGATAAAAATAACATCGATTTAAATACGATCGATATCTATATGCGCGATGAATATATCGGGACATTAAAAGATTACTACAATGCTTACCCTTATGCCTTTAATTCTTTAGCCAACGAATTAAATCGTTATTTAAATCGCAAAAACAAAAAAACAGAAACAACTGTCGCTAAAGAAGAACAAAAAGAACAGACAACAGCCAAAGAAAAGAACAACGATAAGAATGATTGCGGATTTTACATTCAAAAATTTACAGGACTACAAAAAGATATCAATAATGAACAAATTAACAGCGGCTTAACCGAAACAATCAATTATCTCCAACAAATCAAGAAAATTGAAGATGAGTTCACTGAAAGTCGCAGTAAAACTGGCAAACTGTATCAATACTACTTACCGATGTTAAGTGATATCTTAGCCAATTACATTCGTTTAAAGAAAAATGCCGGCAATTCCGGCGATTCAAAGCAAAGCGAAGACCGACTATTAAAGACTATAGTTCTAATCAACGGTGCTTTAAAAACCATCTCTTCTTCTTTAGTTGAGGACTACTATACGGAAATGAATGTCGATATGCGTACTTTGGAATCTATTTTGAAAAAAGACGGTTTAGTCGATGAAATGAATAAGGAGAAAAACAATGAGCAATAAATCTTGGAATGAATCGTTGGATGAAATGTTGGCAAAGTTGAATAACGGTGAATTTGTTGATCAGTCGCTCAATGAATTTGAAAAAACCCTTAACGATACGGTTTTGGGCAACAAAAACAAATCTGCAGCTTACTCAACATTTTCAACAACCAATTACCGAACTGTCGTACCTCACATCAATCGATCAATCGAAAATGCTGCCTATTCTTCAAGGTACGATCAAATACTGAGTTGCTTGGAAAATATTATCTATGATAATTATCCGGACAGTAAACAAAACGGCTATAAAAAAGCTGTAGAAACCTATATTGAAGAGATCAAAAATCATCAAAACGATTTAAAGGCTTTAGAAGCAAGAGTTCAAAAAGACTTAAGCGAATATAAGAAGAAAGTTCGTTCGACCAATGTCGATGATTATTTGAACGGCTATTATGATGCTTTATTAATGATTAAAAAAATTATGAACAATTCCCGCTTGGCACGCTTATCGGAATTGAACAACAAGATCGGAAAATAGTATATGAAAGACAAAACAAAAGAAAAAGAAGAATTATATCGTAAAGTTTTAGGCAAAGATGCTCCGAAAAGAAAACTCAGTGCCGAAGATATGGAAATATTAAAAAACAATCCCTTCACTGTAGAAAGTCTGTCACCGGAATTAGAGAAACTGAAAGAAAACAGTGAAAGAATAAAACAGCAGACCGATAATTTATACAATCAAATTTACAATGTTGATTTAAATATCGATGAGTTATCTCAATCACTGAAAAATGATTTTAAGAACGATTTCCCGGCAATTGAAAACGAAGAAAGTTTAAACATCGTTGAAGATCAAAAAAGTCTCAATGAGAAATTTGATAACATCTTCACTAAATTGAAAGGCGAAATATATGCTCAAGATGAATATCTGATTAATCTATGCAAAGGGTTCAAAAGACCGTTTGTCAGCGGACAACAAAGCAACGGTCTGAGCGGAACAATTTTGATCAGCGGCGAAAGTTATACCGGCAGACACACCTCTGTCAAAAAAACAGTCTCATTACTGAATGAAGAAAATCTGTTAAACAATGCTCAAGTCAGCAGCATTAATATGGCGAAATACAGCAGCAAAGAAGACGAAAACAACTTTATCAGCGATTTATACAGTGCCATAAATAACAGCCAAGTGATTATTTTTGATAATATTGATCAGATAAGCCCGGCTTATTTAAATTATATCGAAGAAATACTGGTTAGCGGTAAATTAACCTTAAACAAGCGTTACATTCTTAATAAAGGGCAGTTGATTGAAGCCAATAATACCTTAGTCAAAAACAATATTTCCTCCCTTTCGTTTCAAGGTAAATATCTTATCTTTATAACAACATTAAAAGTTGCTAAACTGTTAAATGTTGTCGGTTCACGTTTTATTAATTCATTATCGGATTCTCTGTCTACCGCCTCATTGACAAAAGAAGATATTCGCAATATTTATCCTCATAAACTAAATGAATTTCAAACAACATGTTTAACCAAACTCAACAGCACGATCAATACAACCGCCGAGTTTGACAATTATATCATCAAGCAATACGACTCAACCAATTTAAGCTATCTGCTCAATCAATTTGACAAATTGTTCAAAGGTTTAACCGAATACAAGTTATCCGGAAACAACAGTGAAAATGTCACCATTAATTGCGTAGATGAAAAAATATTATTAAATGATAAAGAACTAAATCAATTCTTACCGGAAATTGTCGATAATGCGATTGAAGAAGTTCAAAAAGAATTGGATAACATTGTCGGTTTAACGGAAGTAAAAGAATATATCTATTCTTTGCAGAAATTCTATGAAGCTCAAAAATTGCGACAAAAGCAAGGTTTAAAAACCACCGATGTCAGCAAGCATATGATCTTTACCGGCAATCCCGGAACAGGTAAAACAACCATCGCCCGCTTATTAGCCAAATATTTAAAAGCTATCGGTGTATTAAGTAACGGACAACTGATTGAAGTCAGCAGAAACGATTTGGTTGGCAAATATGTCGGTCATACAGCCCCTTTAACCATGCAGGTTATCAAATCGGCTATGGGTGGTATCTTGTTTATTGATGAAGCCTATTCTTTATATCGCGGCAATAACGATTCTTTCGGTTTAGAATGCATTGATACTTTAGTAAAAGCCATGGAAGACAATCGTGATGATCTTATTGTTATTCTAGCCGGTTACACGAGAGAAATGGCCGAATTCTTAGAATCTAACAGCGGTTTAAAATCAAGATTCCCTAATCAAATCGAATTCCCGGATTATACCGGTGAAGAGTTATACGAGATAGCCTTGATAAATGCAAAAAAATCCGGTTACAAAGTCTCAACTGAAGCTCAACAACCGTTAATTGATTATTTCACAAGAGTTCAATTAAATGATTCTGTTCGTAGCGGTAACGGTCGTCTGTCGCGCAATGTAATCGAGGAAGCAATTTTAAATCAATCAAAGAGAATCTTAGATAACAGCAATACCGAAATCGACTTATTAACCCTAAAAGATTTTGAACCGATAATTAATGAATAAAAAAATCGTGGAATTCCACGATTTTTTAATTACTTATTATAAATTTCAGCAGCTGTTTTTTCGGCATCATCCAATATCTGAGCAAACTTTTTCAATGCTCTTTCAATCGGCTCACAAGTAGTTAAATCAACACCGCCGTGTTTTAATTCATCTAATGGGTAGGCACTGTTACCCATTGATAAGAATTCCAAGTATTTTTTAACAGCCGGTTCGCCTTGCTGCAAGATACCTTCCTTCAAAGCAACCGCACTGGTATAACCTGTCGCATAAACATAAACATAGAATGGTCTAAAGAAGTGCGGTATTCTTGCCCACTCATATTTAACCTCTTCATCAATAATTAAATCATCACCGAAATATAATTTAATCAAATCATTATACATATCCGATAAGCTGTCACAATCAATCGATTGACCATTTTCAACCATTTGATGTGCTTTCATCTCAAATTCAGCGAACATTGTCTGACGATAAACTGTTCCTTTAAATCCTTCCAAATATTCATTCAACAAAGCCAATCTTTCCTTTGGATCATTACAATCGGCTAACAACTGATCAATCAATAAGTTTTCATTGACCGTTGAAGCAACCTCAGCAACAAACAAAGAGTAATCACCGTATTGTACAGGTTGATTGTGATGAGTTAACCAACTGTGTTGTGAATGACCCATTTCATGAGCCAATGTAGAAACGCTGTCCAATGTACCATTAAAGTTCATCATAATATAAGGATCAGAATCGTAAGTTCCCGACGAGTATGCTCCACCCGACTTGCCTTTATTCGGATAAACATCGATCCAATGATCTTTATAGGCCTGTTTTACTCTTTCCACATATTCTTGACCTAAAGGTTTAACAGCATCCAATACCATCTGTTGAGCTTGTTGATAAGAATAAGTCTTGCTGCTGCCGCTTGACAACGGAGCATAAACATCGTAATAATGCAAATCCTCAATATCCAAAATCTTCTTCCTCAATTTGATATAACGATACATCAAATCCATATGCTCGTGAATTGTCTTAATCAAATTATCGTACACTTCAACCGGAATATTATCTGCGAACATCGACATTTCACGAGAAGATTTATATCCTCTGACCTTTGCCTCAGTAACTGCTGTCTTAACGCATCCGCCGTATGCCGCAGCAAAAGTATGAATGTGTTGCTTATAACATTTATAGTAAGACTTAAAAGCATTCTTTCTTAATTCTCTGTCCAAACTCATTTGATAAGGAATATATGAAGATTCGCTTAAAGGCAAGACATTGCCATCTTTATCTTTGATATCCTCAAATACCAAATCCGAATCTTGTAAAGTCGAAGCAATTTCACCACTGGCCGCAAATGATTCACCAAAAGAACTTAATAACATTTCTTCTTTAGCCGACAACATATGTTCCTTGTTACGCAATAAATCTTCTAACTTAAACCTATAATCTTTCAACTTCTCATCATTGATTATTTGCGTCAACTGATCTTGTGACAGAGACAATATTTCCGGATTGGCAAAAGCTGTTGCTGCCGCAATTGCCACATAGCGGCCGTAAATGCGAGAGTACATACCGGTTGCCTTACTGTCTCGGGTATCTTCACTGTGACGCAAAGAAGCATAACAGAAGATGTCGCTTAATTTTCTGCCCAATTCGTTTTCCCACTTAAGAAACTGCAAAATGTTTTCCGCATTGTTTAATTTACCTTGAAACTTCGCAGCAATCTCTTCCTGCCCTTTTAAGGATTCTAATGCTTCCTCCCACTTTTGATCATTCTCAAATAAGGTCTTTAAATCCCATTTATATTCGTTATTGATTTCGTTTCTTTCTTTTAACGCTGTCATTTTCTTTTCCTCCACCTCTAATTATACAATATTTATTATTAATTAGCACTATCGAGCAGTTAAATGTAAATCGTTCTCAATTTAAATTTCAGTTATGTTATAATAAAATTATCAAGCGAATAATTACGGAGGATGATATATTATGGAAGAAGAAAAAATTGTTTTAACCCTTGAACCAAAGCAAGCAGAAGAAAATCAACAGGTAGAAGAAGCTCAAGCTCAAGCAGTTGTTGAACCGGCAAAATTAGATTTATCAACCTTTTCCGAAGAAGAAAAGAAAATGATAGATGATTTCTCAGAAAAAATCGATATCACCGATACCGATGTAATCATGAGTTACGGTTCAACTTCACAAAATAAAATCGCTGATTTTTCCGGCAAAGCCTTAGATAATGTAAAATCAAAAGACCTGGGTACTGTCGGCACTATGATTTCTGATTTAGTAGTTGAATTAAAAGGTTTCGATGTCAACGAAGAAAGCAAAGGATTTTTAGGTTTTTTCAAAAAATCAGGCAATAAAATTGAAGGATTAAAAGCAAAATATGACAAGGTAAACAATAACGTCGAAAAAATTTCTTCATTATTAGAAGATCACCAAATTCAATTGTTGAAAGATATTGCCACATTAGATGAATTATATGAAAAAAACGAATTGAACAAAAAAGAATTAACGATGTATATTGCTGCCGGTAAGAAAAAATTGGAAAAAGCAACCAAAGAAGAACTGCCGAAATTACAAGAGATCGCTAAGCAAACCGGCACAACCGAAGACGCTCAAAAAGCTAATGACTATGCCCAATTAATCAATCGTTTTGAAAAGAAATTACACGATTTGGAATTAACCAGAATGGTTTCCATCCAAATGGCTCCGCAAATTCGTTTAATCCAAAATAACGATACTATCATGGCAGAAAAGATTCAATCAACTTTAGTAAATACCATTCCTTTATGGAAATCACAAATGGTTATCGCTTTAGGATTGTCTCATGCTCAAGATGCTATTGATGCCGAAGCAGCTGTAGACAAGATGACCAACGACCTATTAAAGAAAAATGCCGATGCCTTGAAACAAGGAACTATTGCTACTGCTGAAGCCAGCGAACGCAGTATCGTAGAAATCGAGACTTTGCAATATACCAACAAGTCACTCATCGACACTTTAGATGATGTCTTAAAAATTCAAACCGAAGGCCGTGCCAAGAGAACAGCAGCCGAAGTTGAATTACGCAAATTAGAAAACGAATTAAAAGACAAATTATTGGAAATCAAAAAGGAAAGTAATTAATGATTGTGCTTAT
The DNA here is from genome assembly GCA_030525245.1 of Erysipelotrichia bacterium. GTDB lineage: Bacteria > Bacillota_I > Bacilli_A > Erysipelotrichales > Erysipelotrichaceae > UBA1783. The sequence continues at coordinate 75,870 of JAUNFB010000003.1, read as the reverse complement.
AATAACGGCATTATTAATTGTTGCTTACATATTTTTCAAGATATTCCGTTACAAACGGCTCAATCATACATTCAGCACATATAAAGGTAATCCTTTAAAAAACAAAAAGAACAGACATTATCATTATCAAAATAATCGTCCGGACTTAAATCAAAAACAAAGGAAACCTTACGATGCTACATTTGCAAATCCTAAAGATATGCATAAATAAAACCGGCTTAATATCCGGTTTTATTTTTTATTTATAAGGATTTCTGTAATCATCATATGTCGGTGTTACAGTTGTCTTCTTGGTTTTTATATCATATTCATAATAGCAGAACGGCGGAATATGATATTCATTATCCAAAGTTTCATATACTTGTCCGGTATACCAAGAGAATATTTCATCCATATTGTAAGAATCATATTTTTCTTTATCAATCGTAAAATATTTACTGATCATTTTATACAGAGCTTCTTTATCTTCTCTGACTTTCTGAACTAGCTTAACAAATTCAGGATTATCACAATGATATTTCAAATGATTGCTGTCTTGCGGAACAAGTAATGTAAACCATCTGTCAACAACAGCTTCCGTTTTATATCTCTCAATCTTTTTATCCGGCAAATAAACGCGATAGATTTCCACAGTTTTATCATCATTTTTAACATAAGTGTAAAAAACATTACGATCCAAAACAAATCCATTGTACACAACTCTGTTCTCTAAATCTTCACTTGATAAAAGTTGCTCTTTCTGCCCGTTAATACCGATACGATATACTGCCGGTTCCGAACGATTAACATAATAGTACCAATAGCCATCAAACAAATAATTAGTTCCGATAACTGAATATTCATTATAATTACTAAAATCACCAAATATTATATATTGCTCATCCAAAACATTATGATTTTTGTCATGTATCATAAGTTTAATTCCGCATTGTCCGCTCTGGACATGTAAATCTGACGGCAAATAATTTATATCGGTATCACTGTAATTATGAACTGGTGAATAATATTTATCATATGAAATCAATTCTAATTGGGGAACTGTCCAAATTTTCTTGTCATCAACAATATATTGTAAAGAATGTTTAAGGACCTCAAAATCATTTTCTCCGGCATAAAATTGCCCATCAAGCTGCCGCAAAACCTGCAAAACAAATTGACTTTCTTCTTTATCCGGAACTACCTTACCGCCTAAATAACTTATGACTAAATCAAAAACTCTCTCAGCCACATCTCTATTCTCAATCTTTATTTCCGTCAATTGTTGATCCAAACTTTCATTGCCTAAACAATAGTTGTACCACTTAACCAAACAATTATATGCTCTTGTATGATCTTCATCTAAGTCATAAGAAAAATCATAAGCTTCTTTATATTGATCATTATTAAGATAGTTATCGATTGTTGTTTGAATTTGAATCTTCTTAATATAGTCGTCTATTTTATCCTTAACAACAATTATCTTCTCATCATCTTTATAGAAATCTTCGATTGTCGGTAAAACTGCTAAAATAACCTCACCTGTCGGCTTATCGATTTCATCATTATCAGCATATTTTTCAATCATTCTATACACTTTTTCCGC
>JAUNFB010000003.1:0-74256 GCA_030525245.1 Erysipelotrichia bacterium | reverse complement strand
TTACACCAACGCACCAGACAGTCATCGGCCTGACTATGATCTTCATCCAAATCATATAATAAATCATAAGCTTTTTTATATTCATTTTTATTTACATAATCCACTGCTCTTTCTTGTTTAGATTTACAACCACTTAAAGAAAGCAATGTACATAATATTAAGAATATACTTATTATCCTCTTCATATCTTTCTCCCTTATCTTTTTAATCAACTATCGGATAACTGTATGTTATGTTTCCGATATATCTACATTTTCTCTATCAACTTGAGAAAAATAATCAAATATTAAATTTCATCCACATACATTGCACTATCCATACCCTCATAGGCAATTTCCCACCCTATTCTTTTGTATATAAACTTTTCAATTTTAAATATAAACTAATATCCGGCACCTAATTAATAACATATTTTTCTTGAATATTCAAACACTTCATAACATGATATTAAAATAATATCTCTCCCTGAGCGTTGCTGAAATCAGCCTCATGAGTTATATATGTTGTTGTTTCAGTTACAATATTATAAAGAAATGTTGCATAGAAATCGATGCCGTATTCTCTTAAAAGTACCGACCGATATCTAACATCTCCATCCAACGCCCTATCTAATATTTCATCTCTGTTATATTGAGACAGCATATAGCTATACTTATCGTATAATTGATACCATTCATTTCGATCGTTTTGAAATTCGGCAGTAATTTCTAAGTATTGCGGATTATATCCGCTATAAGCCAAGTAGTTTGAACTTGGGGGAACTTCCAGATTTGTCCAACTCATTATGCTTTTATCTGTGATTATACCATCGAACACATCGGTTTTCATTTCCGGTAAATATGTCCGACAGATGATTAAATCGTTATTATTTTCAATCAGATAATAAGCAATATCGTGTTCAAGAACAAACATACCTCTGAATTGTTCCCCTTCCTTTAATTGATAAATTTCTTCCGTTTCTCCTTTATAATTCAACCTACCGATTATATTATCTGCTAAATAATAATGCCAATACCCATCATCACAATCATAAATACTTGCAAGATTATTATATTTTTGATAATCACCGCAAATTATATGCTGTTCTTTATATTTAGTTTGGGAATCAACTTCATAGCATACAACAACTTTATATCCATCTTCATCGGCATCAAAATAAGCAAAAAAATTTTTATCTGCCGATAACATCTCATTCACACTGCTGTCGGTATAAAAATGTTCTTGAGAATAATATTGTTCATATGATACCGATTGCCACTGAGGTACATACCAAATTTTTTCTTCCGTTAATAATTTTTTTAATGTTCGGTCGGTAAAATTAGCTTGATGAATATAGGTGTATACTTCTTCACAATTGTCCACTAAATAAATTATTAATTCGCTTTCTTTCTTATTCGGTACAACTTTATCGTATAAATATTCTTTTATATTATCCCAATATCTCTCACGATAATCTTTGGAGAAAAAAGTGATATTCTTAAATTCGTTATCCATTTCTTCATTATCGATGATACTTTTTTCCCACAATAAAATACATTCATCCGCTTTTTCAAATTGTTGCACGGTACAATAATTTTCATAAGCTTCTTTGTACCTGCCTTGTTGAATCAATTTTTCATTTTTATCTTGACAGCCAAACAGTGTGATAATTGTTAATACACATATTATAAGTATTATTTTTTTCATAACTCCGCCTTCAAATATTATCAATCAACTTTTGCAAAGCTACAGTTGATTGATTTTATATTACTTAATTATATCCCAATGGTTCTCTTTGAGAAATTGATCCAGTGTATCCGCAAGCGGCACATGTGGCATTTGATCCCGGATATGAAGAATAGTGCTCTTCATATCTCCAACCATTGCACTCCGATGTAGAACAATATTGTTTATGATATTTTTGATTGTTACTAAGACAACTTCCTGTATAATTATGCTTAACGACATAAATTACATACGGTGCTATTTTGGCAAATTGATCAAATGTTCTACTTTGATAAGACACCTCGCAATATTGACCACTCCAATTACATTCATATGTAATTATATTTGTATCTGTCATTCCAACATACAAAACAGAATGATATCCATTTCCATAATTAACTTTTGAAATTCTTACATATGCACCAGCATAATATTGCACTGAAAAATACTTTAACATCATTTCCATTACTCATCCTTTCATATTCTTCCCAAATATCGCTACTTTTAGGAGTCCAGCCACTTAAATGAGCATATTTATCACAACCATATCTAGCATATGCCATACACTGAATTGAACCCTGATATGGCTTGCAATTACATCCACCATAATAGCTGCATCCCGTACCATGATGAGTACACTTTTCACCATATTTAGTAAAATATCTTCCAAACGGATACTCACTAAGTAAAGCATCAAAATTAGTATCGATTTGTACAGCAGTACTATATGTATCTACTATTGAAACTGATGAATTCAGTAAATTTCTTAATTCCGATTCATTTTTCAACTTTCTTACAATATTGCTAATAGAATCTATAACATAATATTCATCACTTACAGTAAAAACAATACTTGTTTCCGATTTGATATATATCATATCAGGTGAATAGCCGTTAACCAAAATATTTTTATGCATTGAATTCAAATCAATAACACAAATATTATTATTTTCTGTGAAATACAAATTATTATTACTTAGTTCTAAAATTTTTTCATCAACTATACCATTAGATTGATATAACTTTTGAATTTCTGTTCCATCATAATTTACACTATAAATAGCATTTCTGTAAATGAAAAACAATAAATTGTCACCTTCAACAAATATATTTATTGTTTTTGACACTAATTTTCTTATTATCCCTGTATCTAAGTTTTTTATATATAAGTATCCTTCCGAACAATCTGCTTGACCAATAACATTTTCATTAAACCACGTATTATTTTCATGATATATAAATGGATAATAAGTTAGATCACTTACGCTAAATGACATTTCAAATTCTTCGGCATAACTTACTTCATTATTTTCAACAAGTAGGTCTTGAGTATTTACATCAGTAGCAGCTTTTATGTTAGCATATGATAAAAATATCATTATACTCAAACAAAAAACAAAAATCTTTTTAAATAATTTGTCCATATTTCTCCTTTCTTTTTTAGACAATTACACTTGAGCATTAAAATGCAGTTGCTGATTTATTATACTCTTCACACCCTCATAGGCAACTTCCCTCCCTATTCTTTTGTATATAAACTTTTCAATTTTAAATATAAACTAATATCCGGTACCTAATTATTAACATATTTTTCTTGAATATTCAAGCACTTTATGAACATGTGCCAAATATGTGATAAAAAAGTGAAAAAACAAAAAAAGTGTGATTTCATAAACAATGTATCCGGTTCACCAAATAACCTCATCATTCTCTCCGATCGTTGGCAGGAGCAGAATAAAATCTTATAATTTTTCTGAAATTCACATATTATTTATCTACAATATAATGTTTAATTGTCGAAAGTGAGGTTAGAAATGTGATGTGTCGAAGAACTACAAAATTGATAAGATTTAACCTTAATATCGACAACAATGTTATTGGTTTGGTTTGTTGATATTAATTTAACACAGATATGTTGTAGGCCATTGTCTCCATTCTATTTTATCTGTCTTTCTCATATCTATAATAGAATACATTTCTTTTTAAAGGACTTTAAAAAAGCATCATAGGATTTCAGTTCATTCTGACTTTCCTGTGATGCTTCTGTTTGTGTTAAAATTTGTCGGTTTGTCAATAACTTGACAGATTCTGTGCATTAATTATTGACGTTTTATTGCTAATTGTCCGTTGATTACAGCGCCGCTTTCCACATTGATGGAAGATGTCGTGATATCACCGCTGATGATTGAACTACTGTCAATTTTAACATCACTGACAGTCTCGATATTACCGGTAATTGCTGAATTAATATATGCACTTTTTGCTTTGACATTGCCTTCAACCGTACTGCCTTCTTCAACTTTCAAATTATTCTGACAATTAATATCGCCTTTTATTTGTGAACCGCTCTGTAAATTTAATTGATTGGTATTTATATTCCCTTCAACAGAACCGTATACATCGGCATTACCGCTTATTGTTATTGTTCCTTTAACCTTACCGCGTATTTCAATATCACCGCCACAGTTAATCGCATTCTCTCCGGTAGCTTCAATAATTGTTGAGGTACCGATAATCGTCATATCGTTATTCGCTAAATTATCATCATTAAATTCAGTTGTAAATAATTTATCTGCCATATTTTTTCTCCCTATTGACGTTTTATATTGATTCTACCATTTAGTAACGCACCTGATGCTACCGAAATATTTCCGGCTACAATGTCTCCGTTAACTGTAGCTGTGGAAGTAAGTTTCAATTCAGATGTAATTTCTAAATTTCCACATACATTCGAATTGATATAAGCATTTTTAGCACTTATATTACCGACTATATTACTGCCTGTTCCGACATTCAATTCACTCTTACAGAAAATATTACCGTTGACTTTAGCACCGTTTTCTACAATTACCTCGCCGGCTTCGATATCACCGTCAACACTGCCATAGATATCCGCAGAACCGTTGACAACCAACTTTCCTTTTATTTGTCCGTTAATTTTGATAGAACCGCCGCAAGTAACATTAGATTGAATTACTGTAGTATTGCCGATAACGGTATATTCACTGTTCATATTTGATTTTGGCTGAACTTTTTTAACTGTTGTCACCGGTGTGCTTACCACATTTGTAGTTTCACTGAACGGTTTCTCTATTTTCATATTCTGAAACAAAGGTACTTCCGGTTCTTTTTCCTCATTTAATTCATCAATATCGTTCAAAATGTCTTGTAAATCATCATTGCTGTTAATTTTTTCACTCATAACCTATTCTCCTTCTTTAATTATAGTCAATAGCTTTCGACTATTCAATCTGAGCTTTCAGATAAGCATATATAAATTCATCAATTTCACCGTTCATTACCTTTTCAATGTTATTCTCTTCATAATTTGTTCGATGATCCTTTACTAAAGTATACGGACAAAAGATATAGCTGCGAATCTGCGAGCCCCATTCGATAGCCTTCTGTTCACCTTTGATTTTTCTTAATTTCTCTTCTTGCTCCTCCAAATATTTTTGATACAATTTGCTCTTTAACATGTTTAATGCTCTTTCTTTATTTTGTATCTGACTTCTTTCGGATTGACAAGTGGTAATAATTCCTGTCGGCTTATGAATGATTCGGACAGCGGAATCCGTTTTGTTAATATGCTGTCCGCCGGCACCAGAGGCTCTGTGGGTTTCGATTTCAATATCTTCCGGTTTAATTTCAATATTGATGTCATCATTAAATTCCGGCATCACATCCACAGAAGCAAAGGAAGTATGTCTTCTTCCGCCGGAATCAAAAGGCGAAATTCTAACTAATCTGTGTACCCCTTTTTCACCTTTTAAATATCCGTAAGCAAGAGGACCTTGAACTAAAATACTACAAGATTTTATTCCTGCCTCTTCACCATCTAACATGTCCAAAACCGTTGTTTTAAAACCTTTTAAGGCACAATAACGCATATACATTCTATATAACATTAATGCCCAATCCTGGCTTTCTGTTCCACCGGCACCCGGATGCAATTCTATTATGGCATTGTTACGATCATACGGATGCGACAATAAGATTCTTATCTCGAAATCCTCGTATTCCTTTATCGTGTCGGTATATTCCTGTTCCAACAATTGATGCATTTCCGAATCATAATCATCTTTTAAACTGTCAGCCAACTGTTGAAGTTGTTCAAATTGATCGGTCAATTTACTGAGAGTAGCCAAAATTTCTTTTAAAGCATTAGCTTCATTTATTAAATTTTGTGCTTTATGACGATCCGACCAGAAATCATCGGATAACATCATCTGATCAATTTCATCAATTCGTTTTTGTTTCCCTGTGGTGTCAAAGAGACTCCTTTATCTTTTGAAATTTTAAATTATATTCATTTATTCCCTGACGAATTTCATACAGTTCCATTATTACACACTCCTTTTTACTTCAATACGACAACGCATACAGAAATTAACAACTTCCGTAGAAATATTATTCATCATTGTCTCAAACATTTCATAACCTTCCGAAGTATAAGCCTTTAGCGGATTATCCTGAGCATATGAGCGCAGATGAATACCATCACGCAACTTGCTCATCATATCGATATGTTCAATCCACTTGGCATCAATAATTTTCAAAACCATTACTTTTTCCAATTTGATCATTTCTCTCTTGATATCACTGATTTTTTCTTCATATTCATTCCACATACAATCGAAAACAGACTTTTCGATGTCCGAACGGCTTTCAACATTTTCCAAGCATTGTTCGGCATTTTTTTGATGAACATTCATCTTTACCAATGCATTGATCAATCCGTTTTTATCAACTGTTTTACTCTTGTGATCGAAATATGATTGCACTAAATCCTGAGCCACTCTTTCAAACATTGATTCCACTACCGGATGAACATCGTTATTTTCCAACACTTCATCACGTTGCTTATAAATTGTTTCTCTCTGCTGTCTTAATACATCATCATATTCCAATAGTGTTTTACGAATATCAAAGTTAGTGCCTTCAACACGTTTCTGAGCCGATTCAATAGATTTGCTGACCATTTTCGATTCAATAGGCATATCCCCTAATTGATTGAACATGCCGCTGATTCTGTCACTACCGAAACGAACCATCAGTTCATCTTGTAAAGACACGAAGAATTTTGAACATCCCGGATCTCCTTGTCGACCGGAACGACCGCGCAATTGGTTATCGATACGACGAGATTCATGTCTTTCACTGCCTAAAACAGCCAAACCACCCAATTCTTTAACTCCGGGACCCAATTTAATATCCGTACCACGTCCCGCCATATTAGTCGCAATCGTTACAGCGCCTTTTAATCCGGCCTTAGAAATTATTTCGGCTTCCCGCTTATGGTTTTTAGCATTTAAAACTTCATGTTTAATTTTTCTTTGCGAGAACATTTTGCTTAAAAACTCCGAAACATCGACAGAAATGGTTCCGACAAGTACCGGTTGACCGTTAGCATGCCTTTCCATAACTTCCCGAGTTAAAGCTTCATATTTGGCTTTTTTTGTTCCGTATATTGCGTCGGGATAATCGATTCTGATAATTGGTCTATTTGTCGGAATTTCATAAACCCGCATATTATATATAGCAATAAATTCTTCTTCTTCAGTCTTAGCTGTACCGGTCATACCGGCAAGTTTACTATAAAGGCGGAAAAAATTCTGATATGTAATTGTCGCTAATGTTGATGTCTCTTGTTTAATCGGAACATTCTCTTTAGCCTCAATTGCTTGATGCAATCCATCGGAAAAAGCCCGACCTTCCAATACACGACCGGTAAATTCATCCACAATCAAAACCTGTCTGTCGCGGACAATATATTCAACTTCATTAGACATAATATAATTGGCCTTTAAAGCATTATTAATATGATGAACCAAACTGGTATATTCCGGTTGATATAAGTTTTCCACACCGAAATATTGTTCGGCACGGCTTATTCCTTCCTCGGTCAACATAATCGATTTAGACTGCACATCAATCGTGTAATCTTCTTCCTCATGCAACTTTTTGACAAATTTGTCGGCCTTAATATACAAATTAGCGGTATCTTTTTTTCCGCCGGAAATAATTAGCGGTGTTCGGCTTTCATCAATTAAAATAGAGTCGACTTCATCCACCAAAGCAAAATTCAAACCTCTTAAAACACGCTCATTGACATTGGTGACCATGTTATCTCGCAAATAATCAAAACCGGCTTCACTGTTGGTTGTATAAGTAATATCACATTGATAAGCCGCTCTTTTCTGTTGAGCATTTAAACCGTGACGATTCAGTCCAACGCTTAAACCTAAAAAACGGTGAATTTTACCCATCCATTGCGAATCTCTTTCTGCCAAATAATCGTTGACAGTGATAACATGTACCCCTTTACCGGCTAAAGCATTCAAATAAACCGGAAATATACTGGTCAAGGTTTTACCTTCACCGGTTTTCATTTCCGCGATATCTCCTTGGTGCAGAACTACTGCTCCCATTAATTGCACCGGATAAGCATATTCACCGATAACTCTTTTTGCCGCTTCCCTGACAACCGCAAAAGCCTCCGGCATAATATCATCCAAAGTTTCCCCATTTGCTAATCTTTCTTTCAAGTAAGGTGTCTTTGCTTGTAATTGTTCATCTGTTAATGCTGCCATCTGTTCGCTCAATGCTTCAATAGGAGCAATTTTCTTTTGCAGCATATTTATATCTTTCTTGTTGGAATTAAATAAATTACTTAAAAAGCTTGCCATATACAAACCTCCATTTTATATTATTTTACCATATATTCGGCTTACTTTCTATCAGTCTTATACGCATAAATTGATACAATGAAATTTAATTATATCCTCTTTCATTCAACTAAACGCCTACTTTATATGCATCCTCTAAATATTTATGCTCAAAATTAACAATGCATCCTTGATAATATAAAAATGATGCATTCTTTTATTTCCCCGGAAATTTCCGACTTTATATCCCACGGTTCTTTTATCTGACATTCAAATTTGAGCCATATGCGATTCAAAATAAAACAGACATCAGTGATGCCTGTCTTCTGTTATAACTAATCAAATACAACCACAAGTAACATTTTAAACTGTTCTTGACCGTACACCGCATGAGGATGACCTGCCGGCATAACTATCGATTGACCTTCTTTTAGAAAATATTCTGTCGAATCAATAGTAATTTTCCCTTCACCATCAAGACAAGTAACAAAAGCATCACCGCTTGATTTATGTGAACTTATCTCCTCACCTTTATCAAAAGAGAATAAAGTGATGCTTAAATGTTCGTTTTGTGCTAAAGTCTTACTTACCACTTGTCCTTGTTGATAAGCTACCTGTTCTTTTAAACACAGCACTTCTTTTTTATCAATATTTTTCAAACCATTCATTTGTGATTTCCTCCGTCTATATTATACTATTTTTCCAAACATTGAAAAAGGATATCCTTCGGATACCCTTTTCAAATTATTTATTTAAGTATTCGTCAATACCCTTGGCAGCTGCCTTTCCGGCACCCATTGCCAAGATAACAGTTGCTGCACCTGTAACGGCATCACCACCGGCATATACACCGACCTTAGTAGTTTCACCGTCTTCTTCTTTAGCGATGATACAACCATGTTTGTTGGTTTCTAATCCGGCAGTTGTCGAAGAAATTAATGGGTTAGGAGAAGTTCCTAACGACATAATAACTGTATCGCAGTCAATTACATATTCTGAACCAGGAATTTCTACCGGTCTTCTTCTGCCTGAAGCATCAGGTTCACCCAATTCCATCTTAATGACTTTGATACCCTTAACCCAGTCGTTTTCATCTGCTAAGATTTCAACAGGGTTTTGTAATAAATCGAAAATAATTCCTTCTTCTTTAGCATGATGTACCTCTTCTTTACGAGCAGGTAATTCTTCCTCACCACGACGATATACTACATGTACTTCGGCACCCAAACGTAATGCAGTTCTGGCAGCATCCATTGCTACGTTACCGCCGCCGACAACAACAACTTTCTTACCGCACTTAATAGGCGTATCGGCATCTTCTCTGAATGCTTTCATCAAGTTATTTCTGGTTAAGAATTCATTTGCCGAGAATACTCCGTTAGCGATTTCGCCAGGAATGTTCATGAACTTAGGTAATCCGGCACCTGTTCCGATGAATACGGCATCAAAGCCTTGTTCGTTTAACAATTCATCGATGGTGATTGAACGGCCGACAATAACATTTGTATCCAATTTAACACCTAATTTTTTAACATTTTCAATTGTTGACTTAACAACTGTATCTTTAGGTAAACGGAATTCAGGGATACCATATACCAATACACCGCCTGCTTCGTGGAATGCTTCAAAGATAGTTACATCATAACCCATCTTAGCCAAGTCTCCGGCACATGTTAATCCGGCAGGACCTGAACCGATAACAGCAACTTTCTTACCGTTAGGAGTTCCGGCTTTATCAGCTTGATAACCATGTTCTCTACACCAATCAGCAACATATCTTTCTAACTTACCGATAGAAACAGATTCTCCTTTGATACCTCTGATACATTTACCTTCACATTGAGTTTCTTGAGGACAAACACGTCCGCAAATAGCCGGTAATGCCGATTGCTGAGCAATAATATCTGCAGCAGCCTGAACATTTCCGCTCTTCAATTCATGAATAAAAGCAGGAATATTAATTGATACTGGACAACCCTTTTGACATAAAGGATTACGACAATTTAAACAACGGCTTGCTTCAGCAGTTGCTTCCTCTTCATTATATCCCAAACAAACTTCTTCAAAATTAGTTGCTCTTACTTTAGGATCTTGTTCTCTTACCGGTACTTTTTTAGTTACATCCATAATACAGCCTCCTACTTTTCGCTTGAACAGAAACCGCATCCACCGTGATGAGTTTCGCCTTCTTCAAGTTTTAACATTGCTCTTGTTTCTTCATCTTTATACAATCTGGCACGCTTCATTGCTAAATCGTAATCAACTTTATGTCCATCAAATTCAGGACCGTCAACACAAGCAAACTTAACCTGACCGTCAACAATTAAACGGCAAGCCCCACACATACCTGTACCATCAATCATAATCGGATTCATTGATACGATTGTCGGAATACCTAATTCTTTAGTGCATAAAGAAGTAAACTTCATCATAATGATTGGTCCGATTGCAACACATTGATCATAATGCTTGCCTTCTTCATTTACTAAATGTTTAACCATATCGGTACCGACACCTTTCATACCATATGAACCGTCATCGGTAGTGATATAAACATTGTCGGCAACTGAACGCATTTCTTTTTCATAGAAAATCAAATCTTTGCTTCTTGCTGCCATAATGACATCAGCTTTTACGCCATGTTCAGAAAGCCACTTAACCTGCGGATAAACAGGTGCAATTCCGACACCGCCGCAAACAAACAGATAACTCTTCTTCTTTAATTCTTCCAAATCTTCATGAACGAATTCTGACGGTTTACCTAATGGTCCGACAACATCCGTAAAACTATCACCGGCTTTTAATTCGCTCATTTTAGTTGTAGATGCTCCTACTGTCTGGAACACGATTGTTACCAATCCTTTTTCTCTGTCATAATCACAAATTGTCAACGGAATTCTTTCTCCCAATTCACCAGTTTTGACAATTAAAAATTGACCCGGTTGACAACTGCGTGTAATAAAAGGCGCTTCGATTTTCATCAACCAGTTCTTTTCAGACAAATGTTCAACTTCAACTATCTTGTACATGTCCAACAACATCCTCCTGTTTTTCTTTTTTCATACACAAGCACAACTGTGCACACTTCTTATCTTTTATATTATATACTATTTTCAGCAAATCTTGATAGATAATTCAGCAAAAACAGTATTTTAGTGTTCCTCTTTATCGGTAATGAAACCGTGTAAAGTAGACAAAATCAAATGACTGCATTGATGCCATACCTCTGTTGCCTCAATCGCCATCACAATAGCATTTCCTGCGATTATTATAATAACGGAAATATCAGGAATCAGACCCGCAATATAATAAACAATATACATCAAAAAGGCATGCGCCAAAGCAAAACAGCCAACTTGCAAAAAGGCCATGATGGCACTGAAATATTTTATTATCGAACCGGTTAAATATTTCCACTTTCCTTGTTTCAACAATAAGGCAGCATTAGCCAAAGCCAATAAAAACGCTAAAACTAAAGTGAATTTCCCCTTTGCCTTACCTAAAACCTGTCCGCTCAAAAGCAATAACATCATATAAAACATCAATGCCGGTAAACAATTATTAGCGGTTAAGATTTCTTTCTGTTTATGATGATGAGCCTTATCAATAATATTAATTACAACCGCAGCCATAATCATCGCTATTCCGATTGCAGCAACAACCAATAATAATATTTCCGTGTTCTTTCTTTCCAACAAACCGAAACGCCAATAGGCTAATCTATGTTCTTGCATCCATTCGCCGATGATTTCTTCATTGCCGAATATCGAACCGTAAAGCCAACCAAAAATCATCGAAAATATACCTACTCTGCTGAACACCGCAAAATTATCCTTTTTACGAAAGATTAAACCGATCAAGATTAATATGAATCCTTGCCCGATATCTCCGAACATTACTCCGAACAAAATACAGAAACAAATCGCATAAAAGCCTGTCGGATCCAAATCACCGTACAAAGGTAAAGCATGATTTGTTAAAAGTGAACCAAAAGGTCGAATGAACTGACAATTATTTAACATAACTGTGGGATGATCAACTTCTTCTATATCGGTTATTGTATATTGACAATTCTCTTTATCCAATAGATCTGTCAGTTGTTTCTGCAACTTAGCTACAAAAAAAACAGTGTTTTCAACACCTTTTTGCGTATAGACTCCCTTTATATCTTTTATTCTTTCGATGACCTCGGGACATTGAACGGTCATCTTTTTCATCTTTATAATTGACATATCGACTCCGATTTATTATTTTTTTATTCTTTCAATTAATTTGGCACTGATCAAACCGATCACTACTCCGGTCAACATTCCGCTAATTATCAAAAAAGGCAAATAATAGCGAATAACCGCACTCTTCAAAAGTATACAGGCTACGATCACTTGAGCTATATTATGCGTAACCCCTCCGGCTATACTTACCGATACTAAAGAAAAACGTTCGCTTTTCTGCATCAAAGCCATCACAATCATACTCAAAACGGCACCGCTAATCGAATAAATTAAGGTTACGCTTGTACCGAATAAAAACGAAACAATAATGACTCTGGTAACAGAAACAATTATGGCATCTTTTATGGATAATTTATATAAAGCAAATACGACGGCTATATTGGCCAAACCCATTTTGATTCCCGGAATAGGAAAAAAGGAAGGAATTTGACTTTCCACAAAAGATAAGATCATTGCCAAAGCAATCAGCAAAGATAATGTGGCAAAGTTCTTATTTTTCATAGTCAAAACCTTCCTTTCAAATTTAATTAATCAAATCAACATCACTGTTTTTTCCCTCAATCGTAACTGTCAACTTATTTGGTAAGCAAGTAATACATTGATTTACCTTACTTATTTTTCCCTGTTTAACACACAACTTATCGGGACAATCCGCATCTTCTAACCAAGCTTTACCGTCTTCAATAACCAATATATTAGTTCCGTTACTCAATGAGTATGTACCGTCTTCTTCCAAAAGGAAGACATCGGTTATTTCACCATCAACCCTTACGACTACCTTATCAGGTTCACCATTAGGTATAGTGCATATCAAATAACTGCCTAAAGCCAGTAAAATCAAAGTTATTATCAGAATAAAATCAGCTTTTTTCTTAAACATTATTTAAAAGCAAATACAGCTAATGTAACAATTGCCATAGCCAAGATTTGAATAGGCAATCCTCTAAATGACTTCAAAATATGATTGTTATTGATTTTATGAACAGCACCGGCATAAAGATACATTGCGACTAATAAGCCTAACGCACTGCCGACAGTAGCAAACACCATCTGTCCAAAAGTGTAACTTACATTATTCAAACAAACCAATAATACTGCACTGTTTAATGCTGCCAACATAAATTCGACACAATTTTTCTTTAACAATCCCTTAAACAGATAAGCAACAGCTACATTAATCAAAACATATATCAATGTCTGTAAATAACCGATAGAAAGTTTATCTATAACATATAATTGTAAAGCCCAGCAAATAACTGCCGATAACAGCATTACAATTCCGGTATAAATGCCGTCATTCAAGATTTTTTTGTTGTTTGAACTGTCAATTGCATTAGTTAAACCACATGCTTTGGTCAGCACTACATTATTTACTAAAGCCGAACCGATTAAAAGAGTAAATAATTCTTTCATAGTTATTCTCCTTCTTTTTCACATGCACATTTACATGTACATTCATCAGTTAATACTGTTGATAATTTTTCTGTCGACTTTTCGCCTTTATTGCAGAAAGCCATCACAAACGCCAACAGCATATATCCGCCCGGAGCAGTCGATAAAACCGCAATAGTATTTTCGCTCAACCAAGGTAAAGCATGTCCATAAATACTGCCCATACCGAATGCTTCTCTAAATAATGCCAATACTAAGATAACAACAGCATAGTACAATCCGGTTTTAAAACTCTTCTTCAAAGCAACAGCTGTCGAATCGTTTTTAACATCCTTACAATTAGCGAAAACAGATAAGTCAACTGCCAAGACAGCTAAATATAAACTAACCATTTTATATCCTGCAGGCAAGAAAGCATTCATTAACATTTGTACCAACGATGCTGTTCCGGCAACAATAATAACCGTGGAAATGAATCTGATGTCATCGGTTATCACCTTATTTAATAATGTCAACAACAATGCAGATAAAACTAATACTGCCAAGACACTTATTGACATTGTCAATGCGCCTTTTACAGTAGCTGTTGATCCGACTACTACTGCTGTGGCTAAAAACAGGATAAATACAGGATTATTCATTATTGATTTTTCTAATTTACTATCCATAACTATTCTCCTTTAATAATCGCAAATGCTGCCAAGGCATCTTTTGTTGCCATATCGATAGCATTCGTACTCATTGTAGCTCCGGAAATCAAAGCGACATCAGAAGTATAAGTAGAACTGTTCTGTCCAACAAATCCGCTCTTATAAGAATCTTCATCCAATGTGTAACTGTCAAAATATTCTTTTTGTAAAATAATTTCATCAACAGTCATCGCTTTAATATTTCCGCTAGCATCTATTAAATAATATGAAGTCATTACTTGATTGCTGTAACCATATGTCTTAACAATAAATCCGTAATCTCCGGCAGAAGTCGAATAAGCCTTTACTACCGAATTATAAACACCGTTCATAACTATTTCAGTTAATTCAGCATTATCGGCAAGTTTACTTAATTTCTTAACTTCTTTCTTTGCTGCTCCGGCAAGCTTATCATTAACATAACTCAAAGCATCGGCTACAACTTGACTGTGGGCTTCGGTAACATCATTGCCCTCGATATCAACAACTTTAACGCATCCGTCATTATTAACCAACGCCATTGTCGTTGTATCATCCTCTTTTGCCAAGAATGCATATCCACCATCATTTAATGCTTTAAAGGCTTTAAACAATGTACCTTCACTTATTTCGCTTTCTTCATATTGAGCAACACCTTGCGGATTAGCCATAGAAGTAAAGACTGTAACCAACAATTGTGTAAGTGCTTGATCATCACTCATCTTACCGGCTTCAACCAAATTGTTAGCTGTTAATACATTAAAAGCATCCAATGTAGCATTCTTAAATGCGCTTGATGAGAAAGTAACTCCGGCAACAATGCTTACACCGGCAAGAGTTGAATCCTGGCCGATATAAGTTTGAGGATATGTATTCTTTCCGAAATCTTTTGATTCCGGATAATTCGTCAAAGCAATATTGGTGATAATTCCTTCAGAACTGAATGCAACGGTGAAATTAATAGGTTCATGCGTATATCCTTGAGTTGTTGACAACAGCACAACATAACCCAATCCGGAAGTTTCCTTATATACACCGACAACAGTATCGGCAACATCAGTTAATTGACTGTTTTCTTTATCATTTACATCATAAAGTACTTCAAAGTCTTTAGCATCGCTCATAACCTCCAGCAACGGTTCAAATTTTGCAGAAGCATTATTTTTTTCAATTAATGGTTTGGTAATTAAATTGCTGGCAAACAGAATAGCAATCGTAACTACCAAAATTGCGGAAACTTTTAATTTATTTGACATTTTCCACACCTCCTAACGGATGTTTGTGCGTTAATTCTTCGATATAAGGAGTTAATAAGTTCATACATAAAATTGAGAACGATACGCCTTCCGGATATGAGAAGAACACGCGAACAGCGAAAGTTATCAAACCACAACCAATCGCAAATACTACTTTGCCCTTATTGGTTATCGGTGTAGTTACATAGTCGGTAGCCATAAAGATTGCTCCGATAAATAAACCGCCTGATAAAATCTCATATAAAGCATAAGACAAGTCAAACTTGCTTACAAAACTTAAAACAAATACAGTAGCGATAAAGCTGAAAGGCACATACCATTTGATGACTTTTCTGACAACCAAATAGATATATCCGACAACTAAAGCAATAATGCAAGTTTCACCGATTGCTCCGCCGTGAACACCTAAAAGCATATTCATCATTGAAGGCAATTCTTGACCGTTTTTAATCAACTCCAATGGTGTTGCTGAAGAGGTCAATTCGGCACCGATAACCGGATTTGCTCCACCGGCTACCGATGAAAACGCCAAAAGCATAAATACACGAGCGGTGATTGCCGGATTAGCAAAGTTTTTACCCAAACCGCCAAAGAAACATTTAACGACAACAATCGCAAATACCGAACCAACTACGCATTGCCACAAAGCAACATTGGTAGATAAATTCAAAGCCAATAGCAGACCTGTAACAACAGCACTGAAATCACCGATTGTCTGTTTTTGTTTAGTAATACTGTTAAATAAATATTCAGACAATACACTGCTGATAATACAAGTCAAGATGATTGCTAAAGCCTTCATTCCGAAAATCACAACAGCGGCAACCGAAACAGGCAATAAAGCAATAACTACGTCAAGCATGATATTTTTACTGCTGGCACCATCATGAATATGCGGAGCAGCAGATACAGTTAATTTAGACATATTTCTGTTTCATCCTTTCTATCTCGGAGCTCTGTTCTTTTTAACAAAAGCAATGGCCTCAACATTGGTTTGAACCAATGGACGATGAGCAGGACATACATAAGAGCAACATCCGCATTGCATACACAATGTTACTTGTTCTTTTTTCAACAGAGCTAATTTTTCTTGATCATCACTCATTTCCATTGCTCTGGCATATTCTGTCGGATTTAAAGACAACGGGCAATTATCAACACAGCGTCCGCAATGAATGCAAGCCGTCGGCTCATAAACCTTTGCCTCTTTAACATTAAATGCCAAAACACCGCCTGTTGCTTTAACAACCGGTTCATTTAAATCTTCTACAGCATGTCCCATCATCGGACCGCCGATAATAACTTTTCCTGGTTCCTCTTTGAAACCGCCGGCAAGTTCAAACAAATAACTGATCGGAGTTCCGATAGGAACAACGAAGTTGTTTGGCTCTTTAACAGCCGAACCGTCTACAGTTACGCATCTGTCAACCAACGGCATACCGTCTTCCATATATTTTGCTAACTTAGCCAAAGAAGTAACATTTATAATCAATACTCCCAAATCGGCAAGTCTGGTTCCCGGTTTTTGAACCATTCCGGTAACATTATATAAAAGGACTTGTTTCGCACCTTGTGGGTAAATACTGTCCAACTCTTCTACTTTTACCGTGTTATCGTTTTGGAAACGTTCTTCTAACAATTTGATGGCTTCCTGCTTATTTTTTTCAATACCGATAACAAACTTCTCAGAACCAACATACTTTCTCAAGTATTCAATACCTTTAGCGATATATTCACCGTCTTCAACCATTGTTCTGGTATCACTGGTTAAATAAGGTTCACATTCCGCACCATTGATCAAGAAAGTATGAATCTTACTCTTCTTACATGCAGCTAACTTTGCCCAAGTAGGGAAAGCAGCGCCACCCAAACCGACTATACCGCTGTCACGAACAGCCTGTAAAAATTGGTCAACATCATTTACTTCCGGTGCTTTCAAATTTGGGTCTTTCTCCATCTTGCCATCGCTGACAATCTTAATTGCCAATACTTCTTTGCCCATTGACTTAATCGGTTCAATAGCACTGACCGTTCCGGAAACTGTCGCATGCACAGGTGATGAAATGTTGCCCTCTTCTCTAGCAATCAATTGCCCTACACGCACATAGTCTCCTACCTCAACAACAGGAACAGCATCTTTTCCGGAATGCATACTCATCGGCAGCCATACTTCCTTTGGTGGAAGAGCTACGGTAGAATGCATTTCAGCCGTATGCTTGTTGTGAGGCAATTTTAACTTAGAAACATTTTTTCTAATTGACATTAATTAGTCCTCCCTAAATCTATCAATAAACTATAAAATTTTTTACATTTTCGGTATACTCAACCGTACCGTCGGCATATATCCATATAACATCAACATTACCGATCTTGGCGATAACCTTCTCTCCGTCTTCTTTGCTCATGCAAAACAAAGCAGTTGACAAAGCATCAGCCAAAGCACTGTTTTCGGTTATGACAGAAACTGATGAAAAATAATTTGCCGGCATCAGGGTATCTTCATCTATAATATGATGATAGCGTACTTTATTAACAGTATAATATCTTTCATAAATTCCCGATGTTACACAAGATGTATTCGCTATGGATATTTTTATCGGAAAATTTTCATCCGGATCATTAGGGTTTTTGATTCCTGTTGTCCATTTACTGCCATCCGGTTTATTGCCTATAATTCTTATATTACCGCCAATGTTTAATACATAACCGTCTTTCTTGTTTTCTTTTAAATATTGTGCCGCTTTTTCCGTCGCATAGCCTTTGCCGATTGCTCCGACATCAATACGGGCAAGACAGTCCGCAATATAAACAGTACCGGCAGCTTCATCAATAACCAAAGAGTCTATTGAAATGTGTTGAGCCGCTTGCTGTAATTGTTCCATATCGGGAACAGTAGCCAACGAAGGATTATCCATTGCTGTTTGCCTATGGTCGTGCCAAATTGACAAAACAGCCCCCATCATCACATTCATTTTACCGGCAGTCAAATTATATAACTCTTTACAATAAAGCAAGAAATCAATAAGCTCTCTATCAACCTTTACCGGTTCAATACCAGCCTTAGAATTGATAACATAAAGATTATTAACATTCTCATAGTAATTGTAAATATCAAACAATTGGTGATAATAGTCTAAAATGCCAAAGACTTCGGAAGAGAATTTATCAAATTCTTCATCAGTGTCGTTGGCATAATCATAAATATAGGAGACTGTATCGAAATAAGCATAGCTGACTTTCCCAATCGGTTTATCACGTTTTGTTTCTTTCTGACAGCCTGCCAAAACCAAGCATCCGATTAACAATACGCACAAATACCTTTTCAGGAAAATCATAATCTTATTCACAACACAATCTCCTATTCAGCTCTTATTTAATTAAAATTAATGAAGAGGTTTAACAGCATAGTTAGCTGCTTCAGCTACAACAGCCATCATACCTGTAATTTGGATTGAGCAAGAAGCAAATAATGTTTCATCAGCAGCAACAACATAGCCATCATGTAATCCATCAGCTCTAACCTTTGTTTCAATTGCCAATACTTCATCAGCAGTCTTACCTACACAGTAATCAGCAAAGTTCTTAGCTTGTTCATACCATTCTTTAGTAGCCTCACTGTATTTAACCATGTTGTAGTCTTCTTTTAATTCTCTCTTAGTTGCTTTGAATTCTTTTTCAGTAATAGCACCGTCAACATCAAAGTGAACCTTAGGTTGAATTTCATCAATAACTGCAGCTAAAATCTTGCCGTCAGCATCAACTACTGTAGCAGCAAATTCAGAGTAAATAGCAACAACGCCGTCTTCTTCTTCAGTAGCGTCTTTTGTATTGCCTTCATTGATTTCAGAATTAGCAGCAACACCTAACTTAAATTCACCAGCAGTTTTGAATGAAGAAGCCTGTTCATCATTGCAAGCCTTAACTACTGCTTCGATAAAGTCAGTGATTTGCATAGAGCATTGAGCAAATAATTCAGGATCTGCGGCAACGATATAGCCTTCATGTAATCCGTCATCTCTTGATTTTGTTTCAGTATTTTTAACTTCTTCAGCAGTCTTACCTACACAATAATTAGCGAAGTTGTTAGCTTGTTCATACCACTCTTTAGTAGCTTCGCTGTATTTTACCATGTTGTAATCATCGCCCAATTCCATCTTAGTTTTGAATTCTTGTGTTAAATCAATAACACCATCAGTTGTAGGAACTTTATTTTGAGCAACATCAATCTTACATGCAACAATCTTGCCTTCTGCGTCAACAACAACAGCAGCAACTGTAGCATCAACTTGAGCTTGTCCGTCTTTGCTTGATTCCAAAGATGTTACAACGCCCATACCTAATTTGTATTCAGCTTCTTTATCAGATTCCTTTTGGCATCCTGTAAAAGAAAGCATCATGCAAACTACTAATAACAATGTAAATAACTTTTTCATGACTTTTCCCTTTCTTAGAATAAAATTAAATTTTGCCGGTACTTTTAAAGATACCATTACTTATTCTACTAATATTTTTTTGATTGTCAACATTTTATCAAGTTAAGTTATTTTATGTGCTTTTTTCACAATTATTACACATTAATGTGTTAGACCATATAATTTCTTTTGAAAGTCGCTTAAGTACCTTTCATTATAAGCAACAACCAAGCATTCTACTTTTTTACACTTATTCTCCAGCAGACTGTAAGCAGCGTTCAATGTTGAACCGGTAGTTAAAATATCATCTACCAGTAACAATTTCTTATCTGTCAAATCGACATTGTTCTGCAAGTGCAAATATTGAAAAATATTTTTTCTTTCCGCTAAAGGCAAATTCTTTTGTTGTCTGTCGCTGCTGTTTTGCAAAATATCCAAAAACGGTAATCCGAGCGGTGAAAAAAGAGTTTCTACATGGCGGAAACCTCTTTCCAAAAAAGATTTGAAATTTGAAGGAATTGCGACTAAATAATAATCTTTATAACGCCTTCGCAACATATCAATATGAGGATAAAGAAATACAACACCCAGAGCTTCATCCTTATATTCCTTATATTGAATCAATAATTCGCGGCATAAATCACAATAGCGATACATCCCGAATACCTTCATTTTACCTATCTTAATTTTATGCGGATAATATTTCAGCTCATAACGGCATTTTGCGCACAAGACATCATCGACAAGCAACATTTCCCCCATGCAACCCTCATCACGAATACTTTTCATACAATTCAAGCAATAACATTCAGTTCTCATTGGCCAACCTTATCCTCTTTATACAATTGTCAATCTCTGCGGTTTTTGCTTCCGCCAAAAAAATACATTTACCGTCAGGATCAGTAATGCTCCTTCCGACTCTGCCGCTACTCTGAACAAGCGATGCCTCATCAAAGACGGCATGATTAGCTAAAAAAACAATAACATTTACATTTTTTATTGTAATTCCTCTTTCCAAAACGGTCGTAGAAAAACAGATATGATAATCACCATTCCTGAATCCTTCTATTTTCTCTTCCTTATCAGCACTTGTCGAATTAATACTTACACAATTAAAAAAACGGCAGAAAAGCAAATATAAAACATTCCCCCATTTGATTGTCGGCACAAATACCAATATGGGTTTATCCTTTATCCTTTTTAACCAATAAATCAAACACATTATCAAAACTAACTTGTTTTGATAAATAACTTGAGGAACCGGTAAGTTCCGACCGCTAGGACGCTTGGACAAATACAAATATTTCAATCTGCCCTTTCTCACTTCATCCGTTAAATACTTATCCGGTGTCGCCGTCAAATAAATAAATTGACCTCGACAAGCATTATAAGCAATGCCCTGTAACACATCATTTCCCTTAAACGGAAACGCATCAGGCTCATCAATTATCAGCAGATCAAAATATTGATAGTAACGATATAATTGATGCGTTGTGCAAACAATTAAATCTCCGTGTAATTGTTGAGTATAACCTTGACAGACTGCCGTTACTTTTAATGAAGTAAACACACTTTGCAATCTTTGAGCAATTTCCAGCACAACCTGTCGACGGCTGATCGCAAAACCGACTCTTTTATGTTGCTTTAAAGCTGAACTGATTGTTTGGTAAACTATTTCAGTTTTACCGGCACCGCACACTGCCTCCAAAAGAACACTTTCTTGTTTCTTTATCAAATCATCCAATTTGTCCGCTATTTCCTTTTGTCGTTCCGTTAAGGAAAAACTCAAATGATATTCACTATCCACCTCTTTTATTTCTTCAACAGGCAAACTGCGACATAAAAATCGCACGCACTTACGACAATACCATCCCCGCTGTCCATTATAAAAAAAGGATGATATTTCATTATTGCATCTTTTACACCTAATAAAAATCACCTCTATCAAATAATAGAAGCGATTTATACTTTATCCTAATTATTCCAACTCTCACCGATTAAAACTTGGCGAATGTATTCTTTCGCCACAGCAATACTGTCATCATTCAACATTTCTACACTGTACAACTCATCATCCAGAGAATAACATATTTTTTCATCACCATAACCGTTCAATGAATAAGTTTTGATGTCCCAATTAGCCATATCGTTTAATTGCATCTGAGCTAAAGGAATAATTTCCTTATTGTAATCCAAATCGGTTATAAAAGTACCTTCC
This sequence comes from Erysipelotrichia bacterium, assembly GCA_030525245.1. Taxonomy (GTDB): domain Bacteria; phylum Bacillota_I; class Bacilli_A; order Erysipelotrichales; family Erysipelotrichaceae; genus UBA1783. The sequence continues at coordinate 51,706 of JAUNFB010000003.1, read as the reverse complement.
AAAGAATCCAGCAATTTAGATATGTTGGTTATGGTTTGTACGCTGCATAATTTATTAATACAAGCTTTCAGGAAAATTGCTTGATGCTTGTTTCTGCCTATATCGCCATCAGGTAAACTGTATCTTTCCCGAACATATCCCAAAGACTGGGAACCATTTAAATGGATCATTCCTTCATCATAAACCGCATTATATTGAACGACTTTATTCTGATTATCATCCCAATACAAGCAATAATCACTTTCGAAGCGATAAGGATTATCCACATCGATTCCTCCCATCGCATCGACAATGCTGACTACCGATTGAAAATTAACCCGAAAATAATAATTAATCTCATCCAAATTAAAAATATTTTTCAACGCTTGTGTCCAGACATTCATACCATATAGCGATGCATGCGTTAATTTATCATAACCTTTACCTTCTAAATACACATAGCTGTCGCGCGGGATCGTCAATACCAAAATCTGCTTGCTGACCGGGTTAACCGCCACCAACATATTCACATCGGTACGGGAATGTCCATTCGCTTTTATTGAACTGTAGTCCCATTCATCATTTCCGGATACGGCAATTAAAAACGGTTGTGAAGTAATCGCATTTACCGCATTGGTAGCAGATGTTAAATAAATTTTTTGCGGACAAACATATAAAACTTTAGTTTTAGTATCAAAATCTTTGTAATTTGGATTTTCTGCCAATATTTTAGCATAGTCCTCATTCAATAATATGGCTTGAACTTCACCGTTATACAATTTATCGGTCAATTCATATATATCTTCATATTGCACAACATCAATATTTTGTCCATTTAATTCTTTATTAATCACTTTGATCGCATAGTTTTGATAATCCAAATCAACCTTCTTCTGCAATCCGACATTTTTACCCTGCAAATCACCGATATTATCATAAGCGGAACTCTGCAATACATAAACATTAATGTTCATTGTTCCTTCCGCAGGTATTCTAGTAAAAGCCCGCGCGATTTTTCCACTGTAATGAGGCAACAAGACACAAGAAACAATCGTCAAAAAGCTCAAAACAATACAAATCAATGACTGTGCAATTTTAATTTTGGATTTAATTTGCGGAATAAAAGCACTGATACCGAAAACAATTATACCGATTAAAAAAAGAAAGAAAACTACAAAAAGATACTTATTAGGAAAAATTCCGGTAGCTTTTATCACAAAAAAAAGAATCATTGTCGCTATCGCATAAATTAAATAAGTATATAAAGATATTTTCCTGATTTTTCTCTTCTTTTTGTTTTTCTTCTGCACGTTCTTCATTACAAACAGCCTCATTTCTTTCTAATTATAGCACACAAAACTATAGTATAATATTAATGGTGATTGATATGTACCATATTCAAGAAAAAACAACAGCTCAATTCGAAATGAAAAAATCTCAATTTATTTGTTTGTTATTTCCAATAAACGATGATAAAAAGATCAAGGAAATCATCAAAGAAGTAAAAAAAGACTATCCGAAAGCCACCCACTATTGTTACGGCAGCATCATTAACAATACACAAAGAAGCAACGATGACGGCGAACCGGCTTCAACGGCCGGAAAACCAATCGCGGAAACCTTAAAAAACCATCAATTAGACAATGTTTTGGCTGTAGTTGTTCGTTATTTCGGCGGCACTTTATTGGGAACAGCAGGTTTAGTCAAAGCCTATAGTACTGCCTGCCAATCAGCTATTGAAAAAGCTGTCTTAACCCAACCACTTTCTTTAAAAGAATATCAATTAACTGTCGATTACAGTTTAACCAACAAAATAGAATTTATTTTGCGCAATAACGCTTACAACTTTACCCGTTATTTTAATGAAGAAGCAAAATACATTTACACCTGTAAAAAAGATATAAATAATCTAATCACCGAAGCAACTTCCGGACAATATCAGCCACAATACATAAAAGATGTAATCATAGAAGAAAAGATATAATAGAATTGCTGAGTCAATCGCAATTCTATTTTATAATGTCATCAACCTTCTAATCGCATTAAAAAAACTTGCTGTCAACACATGACAACAAGTTTTTTAAATCTTATTTATTTCTTACTTTCAATATAATTATTCACTTGTTCTAACAAAATATCGAAAGAAGTTGTTCCACAATCCAAAATAAGTGTATTGAATTCTTACACATTGAATTTTTCACCCAATTTATTTTCAGCTTTATCATATAATTCCGTCATATGATAGTAACCCAAAGCATAAGGGACAAACATCAACGGATCGGATACCAATGTCGAATACAGGCTTTCTGCCAATTCATCGGCATATTCTCTTGTGAAGAAATTCTGCAAATAATTGGAAATATCATCTTGGCGATAACCCTCATAATTAATCAAAATATCGCAATATGCCTCCAAATAATAATTGAAGCGATTGTAATATATATTCAATTCTCTGACTTCAGCGGACTTCTCAAAATATCCGTAAGCATAATCTTCAACATACATTGCCCAACCTTCGGTAAAACCGCTGTAATCCAAATTATATCTGATTAATTGATCCGGATTATTGGTGAAATAATAAGTATGTTGGTACAAATGTCCCGGATATCCTTCATGACTTAAAGTAATGCATAGATAAGACGGGTCATCCTTACAATAACTTTGATTACACTTAATGATGTTATCCGTTAAATTATCAATAGAAGCAATTAAATAATAAGCCACAACATTGTCACTGGTTACCGACGGATCCAAATAATCAACTGTATAATTGACTTGCGGTATCTGCGGGAAATCCTGCTGCATCGCTTTTTTCAAATAATCCAACATCTCATAAGGATCGGAATATCCATAATCGGCATTCTCGAAAGCATTTTGCTCCTCGTCGTTAAGTTTTACCTGCTGACGAACAATTTTTCTGACCAACCTGTCAATTTCTTTTTCCAATGCCTTTTCCGCTTTTTCCACAGATTGTGAACTGCTTGCCCGATATTTAAACATTTCGGCATAATATTCCTTACCGCCATCGTAATAATATAATCCGTCTTGGTTTACAGATTTACCTTTTAATTCCTCATACATAGCAATGACTCTTTCATAAGCCGGAATTAAAATTTCCTTTACAGCTTGTGCCAATTCTTCCTTATAATCTTGAGAATTGGTTAAATTCAATTTATTGATCGAAGTATTGTAAGCTTTAATAACTTCATTGTCTTCAACATTGGCAATAAAACGGCGACATTGTTCGAGAATACCGTCAATGGTAGCATCGCTCTGGATAATTTCCTGTTGTGCTTGCTGCTTTGTATAATCGATACACAAATCCATGTAACGACCGCTGTCCCGAACCAAAGTGATAAAATCCCGGGCATCTTCTTCATTTCTGAGTGCAAATTCGGTAAAATTAGTGATCAAATTATTATTGACTCCGCTGTTAGGAGTGAATAAAAAACCGTAATCATATTCGAAATCCAACATTTCCTGTTGTAATTGATAATAATCCGTCAGCGTTTCATAAGTCAGTTGATCTTGGGCAGATAATTTGGAAGCCTTGATCTTTTCCAATTGCGCCAAGCGGTCTTTATAAGTGGTGTCTTCCTCATCATTTTCGATTTCACCCAAAGTAACTTCCGGCTTTTCAATACCGTATTTGCTCATATCAACCAATGCAAAATGAGTCGTAAGATAATCTTGGCTCATATCCTCTACAAACCACTGCTTTGTCAATTGAGCAAATTTCTCACTCTCCGATGTATCATTTTTCTTACAACCGGTAAAAGTTACCAGAAGTGTCAATATCAATAATAAACTTATAATTTTTTTCATACATTTTCCTTCCATTAATCTACCAAAATAGATCCTCCGATAAATTCTCGAATAATCGAGTTATTGACAATAATATTTTCGTCCTTCACTTCATCGAAGAAGCGCAAGAACGACAGCATTCTCTGAGCTTCGGCATATTCGGCATCGACAGGCAAAACCTGTTTCAATAACGGTTCGGCATACTTTTTCAATACCGCCAATTCATAAATACAATTGGAATTAAAGAAAACATCGGCTTCACTGTTAAACGGGAAAATATTAACATCTTCACTGCTTCTGACCTTGCTCCAACCACTCAAAGTTTTCTTAACATCCCAACCGCGGAATTGATAATCCCTAACCATTCTTCTTAATAAACGACAATCGGTAGTCGGAATGCGATTGTGATGATCAATACTGATCGGTGTAAAAGGTGAAATATAAATCTTAAATTTTTCTCTTTCTTCTATCCCTTCCGTTAAAAGACTATTTAGTGCATGAATGCCTTCAATAACGATGATTTGGTTTTTCTCCAGTTTTACTCTTCTTTCGCCAAAAATTTTTTTGCCGTTAATAAAATCATATTTAGGCAGATCGGCTTCTTCACCATTGAGCAATTTCTGCAAGTCATGAATGAATAATTCTGTATCCACAGCTCTGATACTTTCATAATCCTTTTCCCCATTTATATCTAAAGGTGTTTCTTCCCGATTAACGAAATAATCATCTGTCCCTAAATATAATGTTTTTAAGCCATTAACACCTAACTGAATACACAATCTTTTCGCAAAAGTAGTCTTTCCACTACTGGAAGGACCGCATATTAAAACAACCCTACTCTTTCTCTGACAAATGCTGTCAGCAATATCCGCAATCTTTTTTTCATGCAATGCTTCCTGCAACAAATATAATTCTTTTGTTTCCCCTTTGCTTATCTTCTCATTTAAGTCGGTAACATAATTGACTTGCATGAGTTGTCCCCATTTGGTAGCTTCGGAAAAAGCATCATAAAGTTTTTTCTGATCTTCAAAATAAGGAATAACATCCGGATTAGTCGGATGAGGATAACGCAATAAAACTCCGTTGCGATATAAGCGCAATTCAAATTTATCCAAATATCCGGTAGAAGGAACCAAAAAGTTATAGAAAATTTCCACTTCATCATCTAACGAATAAATTTCCACATCGTCATTGTATTCGATACTGCGCAATAAAGCACAGGTTTCTGCTTGTTTATAAGAAGCAGCCAACTTAATAGCCTCGGATTTTTTCATGTGCATTTTTTGAATAGGAATATTCTGTCGAACCAATTCACGCATATGCTGTTCGATAGCTGTAACTGTTTGCTGATCTATTTTTGTTTTGATAACCGTAAATAATCCTTTATTCAGCGAGTTATTAATCGATACCAAAACATCTTTACCCAAAATATCATGTACCGCTTTTAAATAAAGCAATACCAAACTGTTTTGGTATACCAACCAAATCGCTTGATTACGAATATCTAAAAATTCAACAGTACAATCACGATGCACATTATGCAATAAACCGCGATAAGAATTATCAACTTTGCAACCATACACCGGATAAACCAATTTATCCTTAACTAAATTCAATATTTCCTCAGCTTTCATATTGTGATCAAATTCCATTGTCATAGCTTCTGCCGACGGTAATTTAATTAAAATTTTCATATTAATAACCCTTCAACAAGACAATAACTTGTTTTTCTTTCTTACAGTATTAATTATATCATACATCAATATGAACGCAAAAATGACTCCTGCCGGGCAGAAGTCATTCATCTTATTTTTTATTCAAGTAGCTGATCGCACTGTGGATTGCCACATTTCCCTCACCTAAAGCTTTTACTATTTGATAAGGTCGACCGGTTATATCACCGCAGGCAAATAACCCGGCAATATCGGTTGCCATGTTTCGATCTACAACAACATTGCCATTAACTGTTTTTAAACCGTAAACCAGACTGTCCGCATTGACAACACTGCGCAAGATAAAAACCCCATCCACCTTCAACATGCTGCCATCATCAGATATTATTCCGTCAACAAACTTTTCACCGACTATCCTTTGAATCTTTTTAGTAGAAATATTCACATTAGGCAGATGTAAATCGGTCTTATATGCCGAATAATAATAGACTTTTTGAGCCAAACCGGCTAAATATTCCACTTCTTCCTCCAATGATTTATCATCACATATTACCGCAATAATTTTATTTTTGTATAAATTACCGTCACAAGTCGCACAATAGCTGACCCCCTTGCCCAAATAATCTTTTTCGCCCTCAATAAGTTTACCATTCGGTGCACCACCGGCTAAAATAACTGCTTTAGCTTGATACTCATTTTTATCGGTCAACAACAAAAAATAATCATTCGAGCAGTAAACATTGTTTATTCTTTCCTCATTGACAACAATACCCATCAAATCCAATTGCTTTTGATATTTTTCTATCAATTGATGACCGGAAATGTTATATTCGCCCGGATAATTCTCTATTTTTTTTGCTAAATCTAACTTTCGGCTGACATCCTTATTACCGAAAATCTTAAAATCACAATTACGAACTTTAGCCGTTAATGCTGCCGATATGCCTGCAGGTCCATTACCGATAATCGCAATATCTGTTTTTTCCATAAGTCTTACTCCTTTAGTTGAATTTTAACAAATCAAGTACAATTTTTGTAAAATAATGCCCTTAATACTTAATTGCGAAGCCCTTTTCTTGCGGAATCGGTGCTATTTCCTTCATTGAATAATCATCAATTTCAATATAATGACTGTGATTTTTCAATTCATTTATAACTTCAAGAATATCATTTAGAGCACCCTGCATTTGAGCCTCCACTTTGCCGTCATAACGATTTCTAACCCAACCGGTTATATCTCTTTGTCTGGATAATTGATACAAAGTAAAGCGAAAGCCGACTCCTTGAACTTGTCCGGAGAAAATAATGTAATATCTAACCATAATCCTACTATAAATAAACCTTTATTTAATTTTCAATCCCGACTTGAAGGCCTCTCCGACTTTTTCACTCAAAGAATAGTAACGATTGTTTACCGGATCATAACTTATCGGTTTTAATTTTTCCGGGTCAATCTTACCATCGGTTAATATTCTTTCTTCGGCATTGACATTAACTATTTCCCCGATCAAAATGCCGTTTTCAAAACTTTTCACCTTACATTCCAAAGCCATCGGCAATTGAGCAATTAAAGGTGCATCAACATATTCACTCTTAATAATCTCAAATCCGGCTTTAAAAAACTTGTCTTTTTCTTTTTTAGCCGAAACAAGACCGACATAATCGCAAGAAACAACTGTTTCCTCTGTTCCAATGCTGACGGTAAAAGCCTTACGCAACCGTAAATTCTCTGTTGTTTGGTGTTCTGACATACTGATACATATTTCATTAAAGTCTGTGATCATTCCCCAAGCAGCATTCATAGCATCAGGGTTACCATCTTCATCATATGTAGCTACTATCAAAACAGGCATGGGATATAAATACGGTTTACCGGCAAAATTTTTACGCATAATCATTCCTCCGTTTCTATTTTACCACACTTTCTGAGCGAGCAAGCAATACACTCTTTATTGTTAAATAGCTAATAAATGTGCTAAAATGACAAAAGAGGTGCGTTATTTATTATGAAAAAAAAGATTGACATAAACAAAGAAAAGATATTTCAAATAATTAATTCCGTTATTGTTATCGGAATATTGTCCTTTTATGTCACAAGATTATTTCTATACAAATATAAATTAAATATAGTCCACACCGATTCCGGATACAGCACGCTTGCTCAAGTTGTTATTGCCCGCAACGATGTAATGAATGAAAACCGGTTGTATGAAAATGAAGATGGTTCTTATACATATAAAGGTAAAATAGACAATAATTACTGTCTGTTTGAGAACAATCTCTATCGAATTATATCGATAGATAAAGATGAAAATATTCGTTTGGTCAGTGAAAATAATCTAACGAATTTCACCATGAGCGAATCAAATTCTTTCTCATCATCTTCTCTCTACAGATGGTTAAATCCTACTGAAGAAGACAGCTACAGCGGTATATTTTACAACACCATTACCAACAAAAATTATTTGAAAAAGACAACAACCAATTACAAAATCGTCGATGACATCAAGGATTACCTTTCTTCCGAACAAAATCTTGCGGATGTAACCATTTTATCTTTGGAAGATTATATCAATGCCGGAAGTAACGAGTCTTTCTTAGCCAACGGTCAGTCCTATTGGCTGAGCAATTGCAACAGCAACTTCCAATATTATTATATTGATAATCAAGGAGCAATCGGAACCTCTTATTCAAATAACATGTTTGTCGGTGTAAGACCGGTTATCACCTTAACTTCTTCGATAACCGCTCTCAGCGGACAGGGCACAATCGATGACCCTTATATTTTAACCGAACATCACAGTGAGAATATCGGACAGTGCAAAGTAGGGGACTACATCTCTTACAGCAATCTAACCTGGAGAGTTTCTTCCTTCGATGATGACAATAATGCCGATTTGATACTGGAGGGACTTATCGAAGAAGATGGTCAAATTTATAAACGCTATTTCGGCAGTGTAAATTATTTACGCAGCAATGGCGGTATCGGTAAGTATCTCAACGAAAATTTCTTAAGCACTTTAACAAATTACCAAAAATACTTGGTTTATAAATCATGGAATGCCGGAACATTCCAACAGATCGACAATTACGACTACTCTTTCAGTTACAATTCGACATTTGATGCCTATGTTTCCGTTCCGACAGTCGGCAATTTCTTCCTAAATGAATATCTGGATTATTTCTTAGGAAACAATTCCATTCAATCAAATGATCTCATATTTGTAGTCAGCGAAGACATGCTTTATGCCAATTTGATATCCGATGAAGCAGCAATAAGACCTTTAATTTGCATGAACAATTCAATAAAAATAATTTCCGGCAGCGGAACAATCGATTCTCCTTACCAACTGGAGGTATTAAGCAATGAATAAAAAACATTCACCTTACAAAATTAAAAAATTATTCAACGAAATTCAAGTTAATGCCGGAGTAGAAAAAAAAGTCAAAAAATTAAATTGGTTTACATATGTATTATTTGTCATTGATTTGTGTGCCGTTATTTGCTTTTTCGTCGCTTACGGTCCTTACAGCGGATTCAGAGACTGGCTGGTAACTACCGCACTGAGTACCGGTCAGCATCAATACTTTGCCTATGTACTCTATTCAGAAGATTATGTCCGCTATATCGTATCTCAAAACACAACAACTCAAGGGGAAAAATTCTCCAACATTAATGACATCGAGTTTGTCGATCCCGGCAAAGTAACACATTATGCCAATGTTTACGAAGAACAAATATTAAAAAGGGAAGACGGCAACGACTTATATAAAATCTTCGCAATCGATGAAGGCTCATATAACGGCTATATAACCGTTGTTTACGATCCTAAACGCTTAGATATGGTTATATCAACAGCAACATACGGAAACGAAGTATCCGAATTAGCCCGGATGAATGATGCCATAGTTGCCATTAACGGCGGCGGATACTATGTTGACGATGAATACCGGAAATATCCTTGCAGCATCATGATCAAAGATCATGCTGTCTATTACGACACCGGTTCAACCGGAGAAATAGTCGGCATGAATGATGACGGTGTTTTGATGTTAATGAATACCACTGCCCAACAAGCCGCCGATGCCGGAATGAATTGGGGCTTGGAATTCGGACCATTTATTATTGTCAACGGAAAATCGGCACAATTTACCGGTAACGGTGGATACGGCTATCAACCGCGTACAGTTATCGGTCAAAGAAAAGACGGCGTAGTACTCCTATTGACAATCGACGGAAGAGGCGGAAATGGATCCAACGGAGCAAGCATGGTACAATTAGCCGAACTGCTGTTGAAGTATGGAGTATATAACGCCTGCAATTTAGATGGTGGCGGATCAACGGTCTTAATTGAAAACAACCGTTTAATCAATCATCCGGTATCTTATCAAGGAACAGGAGAAAGAAATGTCCTTGATGCAATTATCCTAAAATAAAATGAACAAAATCGAACAACTGCAAAATATATTTGACAACAGCAACAAAATTGTTTTTTTCACCGGAGCCGGTGTCTCCACAGAAAGCGGTATCCCGGATTTTCGCAGTACCAACGGATTATATAATCAACAATATTCCTATCCGCCGGAACAAATTATTTCGCACAGTTTTTTTGAAAAAAATCCTCAAGAATTCTATCGTTTCTATAAAGAAAGAATGATTTATACGCAAGCCCAACCAAATGATGCTCATTACAAAATGGCTGAATTTGAACAAAAAGGCAAATCACTCGGTATTATCACCCAAAATATTGACGGTCTGCATCAAAAAGCCGGAAGTAAAAATGTTTATGAACTGCATGGAACAATCGAAAAAAATCATTGTCAAAAATGTCATAAATTTTATGATCTTAGCTACATACTAAAAAGCAAAGATGTACCTTATTGTCAATGCGGCGGAATAATTAAACCGGAGGTCGTATTATACGAAGAAGCCTTAGACGATCAAACCGTATATCAAGCCTGCAAAACAATAAAAGAAGCAGATTGCCTGGTAATTTGCGGAACTTCCTTAGTCGTTTATCCGGCTGCCGGATTAGTTAATTACTTTCATGGCAAATATCTGGTCGTTATTAACTTAACTTCCATCGCTTATGATAACAACTGTGATTTAGTCATCAATGATAAGGTCGCAAAAGTTTTAAGCAATATTAAGGTTCGCTGACTTGTATATGCCGGCAAATGATTGTAAAATAAATTTATATTAAACGGAGGTACTTCATGACAAAGAAAAAATTTCTCAGTAAAGATATGCTTATTATATTAATAGGTTTTGCCATTATCATCGTTTCAGTTTTATCTCTGTTTTGGACTTCCAAAAAGGGTTTGAAAATGGAAATCGTCTCTTTTGTGGTAATGGTAATCGGAATTTTTATCAGTATCCTCGGATATAACACAGAAGAATAGTTTATCTTGCCCAAACATAGTGTTGGGCTTTTTTATTAGAAAATGTGCCGTCAATGGCACATTCTATATTAATCGTTATTATTTTTATATACTCCCTTTAATTCCGGAACTTTATAATCCTTATCTTCCGAATAAATATTTTTAAAAGGATGTACTCCGTAATCTTTGATCAACTTACGAATAATTTCCATATCTTTAATGATCGGCGTGAACAACAAAAGATCCAGCGAATAAATATATTCCATACTTTGGGTATTTAAAAACCAAACAGTGTGCTTAGTTTCCTGCGGATTTAAACTAATATATTCTTTCGCGTATACTTGTCCTTCATCATCATAAGCATAAACAGGCAATTCGATCTGTGACAATTCTTTTTGCCAAATATCTAAATTTTCTTCATCTTCTTCTGTTTCCGGATCAAATTGATAATGAATCGTAATATTTAATCCATTCAGCAAGGCATCCGAATTTTCAATCTTAATAAAATCCGGCAACAGTTCTTTTTTATAATCAATATCGGTAAATTTACGAATGAATTGGTAACTGTTTGTTTCATGGTTGTAAACAACAGCACCGTATTTATAAACTTCCTTATCAAACTGTTTAATAAATTCGCAATACGGATCGGTAATATCCACAATTTTATTTAAATAAATATCTTCCATCTGTCTTCTCACCTACGCAATATTTTAGCACATTTTTTATAAATTATAGTATAATATTTCTATAAATGTCCTTATAGCTCAGCTGGATAGAGCGTTCGCCTCCTAAGCGAAAGGTCTCCGATTCGAATTCGGATAAGGACGCCATTTCAAATCAAACAGGCAAAATTGCCTGTTTTTAAAGTTCATGAAATTGGGGTACCATATTATCAAATGTACAAAAATATTCAAAGCCCATAGACAACAATTCCGCTTTTGTTTCTTTTAACCGATATCCCAGATGCTCTTTTTTGTGACTGTCACTTCCCAAAGTGATGATTTTACCGCCTAAATCACGATATAATTCAATAATATTTCTTGCCGGTGTTAAATCAGACAATCCATAACGATAACAAGAAGTATTGACTTCAATGCCCTTATTATCTTTAATGGCTTGTCTCAATATCTCCACAACCAAATCCTCAATATATTCAAAAGGACATCTTCCCTGTAAATCATAGCGAACTATCGAATCCAAATGACCTAAAACACAATAATCTTTATACTCTTTAATTACATTCAGTATTTCTTGGTAATATAAGCGATTATATTCCTTTTGGTTTTTTCCCTGTTGAAACCATTGAGGCCAAACTTCCATATCATTTACCTGATGAACCGACATAATGACAAAATCCAAAGGATAAGCAGCAAATAATTTTTGAAAATCTTTAATAGTGTGAGTTTGAATGCCGAACTCCAAGCCCTTTTTAATTGATATTTGATCTTGATATTTTTCCTTATATTTGGCTATTTCCGCAAAATAACGAGGATAATGTACATTGGTCAATAAAGTTCCGTCATCGCGAGTTAAGAAGCCCCGAACATCATCCCAATCTCTTTTGACACCATAGTCAACATGATCGGTAAAACATATTTCATCAATTCCCAATTTAATCGCATCTTTAACAACTTCTTCCATCATATATTCGGAATCATCGCTGTAATATGTATGCACGTGATAATCAGCTAACATTTAAACCTCTCCTTCAATTGTTTATAAGTATTATAATCCAACATAGTGCATTTCTGTTATACTCTTAACTCAATACTTTTTTCTTTTGTTCAAGAATCGATAACCTTTTGTACAAAAAAAAGGCGAATTGAATTCGCCCTCACATTATTTATCCTAATCGTATAATTCGCTTACCTGTAAAGCAACTTCCATCATTCTGGTAAAAGATTGTTGTCTTTCTTCCGGCGTTGTCTCAGCATGAGTAACAATATTGTCAGAAACAGTCAACAAGCAAGCCGCTTTTTTACCCAACTTGCGAGCATTGGCAAACAAAGCAAAAGATTCCATCTCTGCACATACACAATGATATTCATTCAATGCTTTAGAGACATTAGCTGCCATAACACTTTCATCATAATAGAAAACATCACTGGAATTAACACAACCACCGATCAACTTATAATTTAATTTTTCAGCACTTTCTTTTAATTGTGCATTAAGCTGAGCGTTAGGCAACATCACCTTATCTGTATAACCACAGAATTGTTCAGCATATGAAGATTCCGAATATGCCGAATCGGCAAGAATCACTTCATACAAATCAATATCGGCTCTCATAGCTCCTGTTGAACCGATACGAATGATCGCCTCAACGCCATAGAAATTGAACAATTCATATGAATAAATACCGATAGACGGCATACCCATACCTGATCCCATTACCGACACTCTATGTCCTTTATAAGTTCCGGTATAACCTAACATACCACGAACATTATTGAAACATACAGGATTCTCCAAATATGTCTCAGCGACAAACTTTGCTCTCAAAGGATCGCCCGGCATTAATACTAATTTTGCAATATCACCTTTATTGGCGCTATTATGCGGTGTACTCATATAATAATTTCCTCCCTATAAATAAGTAACAATATTTTAACAATCTTTACATATTTTTACAACCGTTTTCATAAACCTGATCAATAGACTTCTTTATCGTTTGTTTTATAAAACTTCCCATCATAATAATATTCTACTGTTCCATCATCCTGCATCACATAGAATTTATTATCCAAAGGTTGCGACTGCTCAATGACTCTGGTTGGGGCACAAACAACAACCGCATTATCCGGAACATCCCTGTATACACAGGCATTGGTACCGATGCGTACATTATTGCCTATTTTGATATTGCCGACAATTTTTGCCCCGGCTCCAATATAGCAATTATCTCCGATTGTGGGATTGCCGATATTCTTACTTCCCCTAGTCCTGACAGCACCGATAGTCACATGCTGAAAGATAACGCAATTCTTGCCAATTTTAGAATCTCCGGAAATAAAGACTCCATGCAAACCGTGCGGAAAATACGGTCTGTTTTTAAACTGGGCAAAATAGCCGATAAAGCATCCTTTCTTTTCACACATATAAGCAAAAACAGTGGCATAAATACCTTTTTCAATCTTATTTTCGTACAAATAATCATATAAATCCAATAAATTTTTAAAACGAAAGAAAACAAATACAGCCAATATTTCTTTTATCCAATTTTTCAATATTAACATAATATACCTCATTAATCTTTTAGTGTTTCATTCTCACTGTTACGTTTCTTTTTTCCGGAACTTTTCTTTTCTTTTTTAACCGGTTCCTTATTCTCTATCCGAAAGATAACTCCTTTTTCCAAATTCTCCGCAACAATTGAATATCCATAATTATTACAAATCTTATAACAAATGCTCAAACCCAAACCAAATTTACCTTTGTCACCTTTTTCAAACGGTCGGAATAATTTTGCGACTCTTTCTTTAGACAAGCAAGGACCGTCATTGGAAATGTTAATTTCATTTTCTCGCAAAGTAATTGTGATATTGGTTTCGGCATAACGGAATGCATTATCCAAAATATTCGACACAACTATTCGCCAACTCTCCTGTTCACCCTTGAACACTGCCGGCTGTAAATCCTTGATTATTTCCACTTCCGGCCGAATCATCTTCATTGACAATAAAACATTTTCCACCAATGAGTACATATCCGTTGTCTTATTAATTTCTTTTTCCTGTCCGATCAAGTAATCCAATCTATTCAAAAGCAATAAACTATATACCTTTTTTTCTAATCTGTCGGCATTTTCTATGATTACATCAACGCTTTTTTCCAAAGTGTCATAAGGATAAATGCCATCCTTAATACTTTCGGCATAAGATTTGATTGTCGCTATAGGTGTCTTCAAATCATGAGATATATTGTGTATCATCTCTTCTTTAATCGCTTCTTGCCGTTTTATTTCATTGCGCATTGAAACCAAAGCATCGGCCAATTCTCCGATTTCGTCCTTACGATCAATCGTCAATGTAGCCTTATCGTCACCGTTTTTTACTTTTTCCACATAGTTCTGCATCTGTAAAAGCGGAGTGATAATCGTCGTTACCCATAAAGTTAATAATATGAAGATAAAGCCGAATACGACAGCACTGTTATTGGATACCGAACTGAGCAAAGTTGTTTCAATCGCTTTACCGTATGAATCATCAATAATGGAAATGATTTTAACATTATTTTCTTTCAGAGACAGATAGTAAAAATATTTTACATTATGATAAAAAAACAAACTGTCTTTCCCCTGTTCAGAATCAATGACCAAAGAATTAACCGTATTGATAAAATCCTCATCAACTATTTTATTAGAATGATACTGAACACATTTGTTATTAACATAAACAAAGTGCATCACATCATCATCGTAATTCAAATTTGAACCGCCGGATTCACTTTTACCGATATTTTGAACGATCGTTTCCTGCGAACGATGTAAAAGGGAAACAACTTGCGAATTGACAAAATCGTCAATATTTCCTTTTTGATAAACCGTGAAAAAAAGTACCAAGATAACTCCCAGAGTAACAACGATAACGCTCATCTGTTGAAACAGAGACAAATCCATCAAAGATTTAAGTAATCGACGCATTATCCTAACCTATAACCGAAACCATATATTGTATTGAGACTTAAATTCGGCATCTTCTTTCTCAATCTGCGCAATGTATCATCAACAACACGGTCACTGCCAAAATAATCATCGCCCCAAACAACTCTTAAAATATCATCCCGAGAAAAAGCTGTTCCTTTTTTGCGAACAAAAAGCATTAATATTTCATATTCTTTGTTGGTTAAATCAATAATGCTTTCCCCATCAAATACTTTTCTCTGCTGTTCATCAATTTCATAGCCATCTACAATCAATTTGTCATCGCGATAGAATCTCTTAATAATGTTATTTACCCGCAACACAACCTCTTTCATGTTAAAAGGTTTTGTAATATAATCATCGCTGCCCTTCTCCAATCCGATAATCCGGTCAAACTCTTGATCGCGAGCACTGATGAATACTACCGGTTTATCCGGATATTTTTCTTTAATCTGTTCAAACAGATCAAATCCGCTTTTTTCATCCAACATAATGTCTAAAAGCCACAAATCAATCGTCTCATCATCAACTTTTGCGGCAGCTTGATCATAAGTATAATAGCTGTAAACTGTATAACCGGCATTTTCCAAATACCGCTTCATTAATTCATTCAAATCTTTTTCATCGTCAACAACTGCAATTATTTTTTTCATTGGCAACACCTACTTCGTTCACATTTTTATTCTATCACAAAAACCTCAGAGTGTTAACTCTCTGAGGTATTGTTGAAAGTGATTTTCCACATATTCCTTGTTGAACGGTTTCTCTTGCTTTTTTACTTGCTGCAAAATATTAATCATTTCTTTTTTGATAATCCGATCAATTTCATCGGGATAGTGCATAATTTTCTTATGTAAATTATATTCATCCAAATCCATAGTTATTATGGTATCATCTTCATAAATCTTATAGTCGATATCATAATCAATATATTTTACTGCTTCACCATCATATAAGACCGGAGAAGCCAGATTACAATAGTAATAAATACCATCGGTACGAATCATCGCAATGACATTGTACCAGCGATCGGTATAAAAATAGCATATCGCCGGTTCCCGAGTGTACCAACGCCGACCATCCCGTTCAATCACCCAAGCCTTATTGGTAACAATGACATAATGATTTTCATCGCTTTCCAACACATAACCGCGATCCCAAGTTCGATGTAAACTTTTGTCGTGCTTATAAGACTGAATATATACTTCGGAATGGACTTGCGGTATCATAAATCTCCTTACTTCTTTTCAAATGTCGGTTTAAGAATATTATACAACAAAGGTACAAAAATTAAATCAACAATCATTGTCGGAATGATATAAGAAGCATTATAACTTAATGAACCCCAAAAAGGAGTTTCCCAAACCAACATTCCGGCTAAAGTAGAACTTGCCAAGCGAATTAAACTGGTAATCACAATTCCCGGATAAAACCATTTATAATTTTTAAACGCACCTGCCAAACCGTAAGCGCAATAAGCAACAATGTAATCCAACAATAAACTGACAATACCATAAAATTTAATTGAACCGATTATAAACATCAAAACAACCGAAAGAGCGCAAACAGCCAAGCCCTTCTTCACTCCTAAATGGTAGCTTGCCAATAACAAAGCGACTGTTGCGAAAGATAAACTTCCTCCATCCGGCATTCTGAACAAATTCAAAACATTGGTAACATAGTCTAAAGCGACAAATAGGGCAGCATACAATGCAACATAAACTAAATCTTTAACATTTCTTTTCATAAAAAAAACACCTTTCTACAGGTATCCCAACTTAGATCTTCCTACGCCGGTACTAACCGGATCAGGTCTAAGGGTCTATCTCAGCCTTTCGGCACCCCTGTCCGTAAATTATTATAGATGAATCACTTTTATTTGTCTATAACTACAATTTATATAACGCTTACAGGCAGATTGTTGCGCTAACCAATTAAATATTTGTATAATATAGTAAATGATGCAAGGAGGGCAAGCATTATGAAAAAGAAACAAGTCTTAATAATAACCGCAATTAGCATCACCATTCTGCTTACAGCAGCATTATTATTTATATTTGTTTTCAACAATAAATCATATACCATCGAATTCAACACTGATGGAGGTACCCCTATCGAAAGTGTTACGGTAAAAAAAGGAAAAACTGTTCAACAACCGGCAAATCCGACAAAAGAGGGATACATCTTTATCAATTGGTCCTTAGATGGCAATGAATTCAATTTTTCCACTCCGATAAAAAGCAATATCACCTTAAAAGCCGAATGGAAAAAAGAAATTCATGTCACCTTAATCTATAACAACGGTGATCCGAATGAAACGATTACCGTCAAACAAGGAGACTTATTAAAAGTAAAAGAACCGACAAAAAAAGGTTGCAAATTCTTTGGCTGGCAAACCGATAAAAAACAAAATTTCGATCTAACAGAACCGCTTAACGAAGATATCACTTTAACAGCAGTTTATAAAAACATATATACGGTTATCTTTATCAGTGATGGTCAACAAATCCAAAAAGCAGAAGTAATCGAAGGAGAAAAAGTAAAGCAGCCGACAATCGAACCAAGTAAAAAAGGCTATGAATTCAGAGGCTGGCTTTTAAACAACGCACCTTTTGACTTCAACAAACCGATTACCGAAAACATAGAGTTAAAAGCAGATTTTCAATTAATTCCAATTGAACCGACATCGGTTGCCTTCAACCAAGCAGTTTATAAGATAAACAAAGGCGATACAATTTCTACCAATACCATATTTACCCCTAGCGATGCCAATAGCAAGATTGGCCTCACTTATTCATCGGATAATGAGCAGGTCGCAACTATCGATAAATACGGTACTATCAAAGCAATCAGCGGCGGAAAGGCTAAAATTACCGTAACAAGCGAAAACGGTAAATCGGCAACGGCCATCGTTTATGTCAATGATGAATACATATTTGCCAGTTGGAATGCTCCTACACAGGAAATATTAAATTTCTATATCGATAGTGAAGGCAATGTACACCATAATGAGGCTACAATTCACTATGTTAAGTTCGAAAATGGTCAAAGAAGCGAAAGAAATATCACTGCCGAAAGCGGACTAAAGCTAATTTTAGACAATTATAACAATTGCTTAGACATCTCCTTTACAACTTCCAATTGCACTGTTACACCTTTAAGCGCCGTTAATGAATTAACTACTACGGTAACATTAAATGCTTACTTCTCTTTCGAACAACTTAAATCGGACATTACCATTTTCCGCTTAGAACCAACCTTAAAAGTAATTACCGTTCAAAGTGCTTTAGAATATTCGCAAAATGACATCAAAGTAGGTGAAAACGGTAAAGCATCCCTGACCGTAAATTGTTCGGGATCATTCAACATCAGTGAAAATATTGATCTTGATAATATAAGCGGTCAGACAATTGAATTTACTTTATCCGAACAAACAGAAGAGAACGGCTATATTTATTTCACTTCTGCTTGCGGTCAGACAATTACCATCACAATCCATCGATAAAAAAGTGAGCCCGTTTTACCGAGAGCTCACTTCAGCAGGGCTGTCAACGACAGCCTTTTTTAATTATTGATAATAAATTTATTGTCATCTACAGTAATCGTACTGTTATAAAATTCGCTCATAAAATCAATCATATAATCGATATCATCGCTACCGCAAGTTTCATAAGACGAATGCATAGCCAATTGAGGCAAACCAATATCAACCATATTCAAAGGTAAATTGATTGTTGAGATCGCTGCCTGTGTCGAGCCGCCTCTATTATCGCTCTTATTAGCAAAAATTTGATAAGGAACCTCAACCCGTTGGCACAACAACTTAGTAACAGCTAACGAGACAGCATCGGTAACATAACTTTGACTGGCAGCTGTTTTAATAACCACTCCCTCATTTAAATAAGTTTGATTTGTGCTGTCATACAACTCCGGATGATTCGGATGAACGGCATGAGCATTATCCGAACTGACTAAAAATGAATTAGCCAAAATTGCTTTAATATCACTGCCGACATAATAGAAAGAAGTAAAAATTCTTTCAATTACATCACTTAAGAACTTAGAGGCCATACCTTGCTTAGTAATTGCGCCGACTTCCTCATTGTCAAATACCGCCAATATATTAATCGAATGCTTACTGTAAGACTTTAAGAAAGCCTGCAAAGATGTAAAGGCGCTTGCCAAATTATCAATTCTTCCCGAAGAAATAAATTCTTGTTTTTGACCCCAAATGCATGCCCTTTGACGATTGTATAAAAATAAATCATGCGCATAAATATTTTCTTTATCCACATGCAACTTCTCTGCCAACAAACTGTTAAAATAATCATCGCTACCCTGCAAACCGCTAATCGGTATTAAATCCACCTGCGGATTCCATTTATAGCCGTCATTGATCTGCCGATTTTGATGAATTGCTACATTCGGAATAATGGCCATATCCTCATCAAAATCAACCAATTTACTGACTAAATTGCCGTTTTCCATTAGCGTTACTCTTCCGGTCAAAGAAAGAGGTCGATCCAACCAAGTAGCCAATATCGCTCCGCCATATACTTCCACATTCAAGCGATTATATTTTTTATCTTTCATATCGGCAACAGGTTTAATTTTCAAAGCCGGAGAATCGCTGTGGGAAGCAATGACATTAACCGAGTGTACTTCATTTATTTCCGGGATTTTAAAAGCAATTATGCTGCTTTGATTTCTAACCACATAATAATAACGATTGTTTTCCAAATTCCAAGTACTGTTTTCTTTCAGTTTAATAAATCCCGCAGCAATCAATTGTTTTTCAATTTCGTTAACCGCCCAAAAAGCGCAATGACTGTTATTTAAAAATTCAATAAATTTTTCCTGATTACTCATTTTCATCTCTCCTTTTACATATCAACAAACCATCGCCGACCTGCAAATATCGGCATTCGTACTTCGAACTTTCCAACATATCATTTCTGAATTTGGTCAGTTTTTTTACCAATGGTTTTAGTCTGGCAGTTTTAAGCATTTCCGGATGATCAACAAAGCCGTGAAAATAGACATCATCAACAATAATATAACCGCCCTTTTTCAAATTATGACTGTACATTTCCAACAATTGTTGATTATGTGCCTTCGGTCCGTCCAAAAACAAACAATCAAATTGTTCATCTAAACAAAACTCTCTGGCATCTGTTAAAACAGCTTTGATTCGCTGATCCAAACCGACCATTTGAATATTTTTTAATGCCTGTTGATATCTCTGCTCATCCTTTTCCAAAGTAACAATTTGAAGATCTTCTTTCGCTGAAGCGAAGCAAATACTGCTGTAACCGACAGCTGTCCCTATTTCCAATAAACTGCCGATATTCTTCTCTCGCAGAAAGTTAATAACATATTGCAATCCCTCATCCTCCATAATCGGAACTTTTTGCGATAAGGCCTCTGCTTTTATCTTTTCTATCAATGTATTCATCTTCTTATTGCTCCTTTTTGTCTTTTATTATAGCAAATTCTTCATAAAATGATATAATTAATTACAGAAAGCTGTCTTAAACGGAGGTTATCAATGAATTATCGAAATATATCAGAATTGACTTTAAAAGGTAACTTTATAAAAAAAGTAGGCTATAAACCGTATTTATCAAATCTAATCAGTCTTTTGGCAACTGTTTTATTAGTTGCCACCATGAACAAATTAGCCATCATCTTAGGAACATTTTTATTAACCTTGAATATGGCCAGTTTTGTTTTTATTAAAGATTATCCGACAATGGCAATCTATGATGACGGAGTATTAATCTATAATGTTAAGAATACAAATCAAGGCTACTTTTTACCGTTTGAAAACATTATACGTTGGACTGCCAAGAAAGACAGTAATAAAGTCGACTGCATATATTTCCAATTAGAAAATGCTGAAATATATGTTCCTACTTTCCAAAGCGGAAAAGCATTGCGAACATTAAATAAATATATCGAAAAGAAAGAAATCAATTACTTGGAAGGAAAAACTATCGGCAGATTATTTGACTTTCAAAATAATTCCAAGAAAAAATAACTCCACAATTTCCAATAATATGCTATATTATTATGGAATTGCCACTTTAGCTCAGTCGGCAGAGCAACTCATTCGTAATGAGTAGGTCGTTGGTTCGATTCCGACAAGTGGCACCATCTGTAAATTAATTAAGGGAAACCTTAATTTTTTTATGTTTCAATATAAAAATTTATTTGTATGTTTTTAGTACGATTTTTCTTGAAAATAAAAGACTTAACATGTTGTTCAATGTTACAGGAAGAAGAATTGTTCCGGATATAAAAAAGATGACTTCTTTTCAATACCGAAATCATCTTTTTGAATCCATTGGGAGCATTTAATTAAACTAAATATTTTTTATCTTAAATCCATCATGGAATGCTTCTCCTACTCTTTCAGATACCTTGTAATATCCATGAGTATACGGGTCAAATGCTATTGCTGATACTTTTTCAATATCAACTTTTTCTCCATTCATTACATTTTCATCTACACTTATATTAACTATTTTGCCAACAACTCCGGCATCTGTGAATTTTATAAATTCGCATTCCATACAAATCGGAAAGTCATTTATGATCGGTGCATCAATTATTTCCGATTTTGTTGCGGTTAATTTGCTTTTTTCAAATTTATTCGCCGTATTGTTTCCGGATGCTACGCCAAAATAATCAGCTTCCGTGACATGTTTACTATTTGCTATTGAAACAGTAAATGCTTTTCTTTCCTTGATATTTTTTACTGTTTTATGTGTTTCTGTTAAATTCAAAACCACCTGATTCCTTTCAAACATTGTGCCCCAAGCGGCATTCATCACATCGACACTGTTATCCTCGTTATATGTAGCAATCATTAAAACAGGCATTGGAAATATTCCTTCAGTTTGCTTTATATTTTTTCTCATAAAATTACCTCCTTATCAATTGTTATTATATCACCTTTTTAAAAGCATTTCAGATTTTTACTCCTTACAACATAATTTATTAAGTATACTTTAATATTTTATCAACTCTCTTGTAAAACAAATTTCTTTCATATTAAAATAAATCGCGGAAACATTTTGTACAAATGTTCCCATATCTGCAAGGAGAAAAAGTATGACAGCTATTGAAATAATAAATAAATCACTGATAATAATATTTTCAGTTTGTTACTTCTACCAATTTATATACCTTATCATTTCTTTGCTTCCAAGTAAAAAGGAAGAATATAACGACAAGCTCAACAAATATGCCATTTTGATCGCTGCGCGCAATGAAGAAAAAGTAATCGGCAATTTACTCAACAGTATTCAAAATCAAAATTACCCCCATGATTCTTACGACATCTATGTTTGTGCAGACAACTGCACCGATAATACAGCCGCAATTGCCCAAAAATACGGAGCAATTGTTTATGAAAGGAACAACAAGCAGCAAATAGGAAAAGGATATGTCTTAAACTATATCCTTCAAAAAATAAAAGAACAAAACAAAAAATACTCAGCATACATTGTTTTTGATGCAGATAACATTTTGGATACAAATTTTCTGAAAGAAATCAACCGCGTATACAATCGAGGCTACAAAATCATCACTTCCTATCGTAATTCTAAAAACTACGGCGATAACTGGATTTCTGCCGGTTATGGTTTATGGTATTTGCATGAATCCGGACAGTTAAGTGCCGCCAGAATGCGTATAAAAAGCAGCTGCTCAGTAAATGGAACAGGGTTTATGTTCTCACAAGAAATTTTGGATAAATGCGGCAATTGGAAATTCTTCTTATTGACCGAAGACATTGAATTTTCCGTTTACAATATAACCAGAGGCGAAAAAATCGGATATGCTAAAAAAGCCATACTTTTTGATGAACAACCGACGGAATTTAAGCAATCATTTCATCAACGATTGCGCTGGTCTAAAGGCTATTTGCAGGTTCTGCAAAAATACGGAATTGACTTAATTTCGGGGATGTTTAGAGGAAGTTTCTCTTGCTACGATATGTTGATGAACATCGCTCCGGCAGCTATTCTTTCTTTTATCAGTGTTATCGCTAATATATTGGCTTTTGTTTATGGCAATTCGGATAAAAATTCTCTGATACAGCTCTGTTGCAGCGGTTATTTAACATTATTTATTATCGGATTAACAACCACCATAACTCAATGGAAACAAATTTACTGTTCTGACATTAAGAAAATATTTTATATGTTCACTTTCCCGTTTTTTATGTTGACTTATATTCCGATTTCATTAGTGGCTCTGTTTACCAAAGTAAAATGGACACCTATTGAACATAATCGAAATCTTAATTTAAAAGAAATCAAAGAAAAATAATTTTACTTACTGTCGGCCTGGTTATGCATATATTCTAAATTCAACTGCAATTCCCGAGCGCTCATTCGGATGGCACCGCAACCGAGAACCATATCCTGCACAGCTCTATCGGAAGTAGCAACAGTGATACGATAGTCGTCGATATGATCGTGAACCAACTTTTCAATATATGAATCTGCACTTTGTCCCTGTTTGGTATAAACCACCGTTACACTGCCATTCACAAAGCTCTTGCCGGTATTTTCTTCCCTCTTATAAGCATCAAAAACAATAATAGTCTTATAGCCAAGATAACCGGTATAAGAGGCTACATCATTAATCAAAACATCACGAGCACTATCCAAACTGTCTCGCATCAATTCCTTAGTCTTTTCATAATTATAAATAATATTATAGCCGTCAACTATTAATAATTTCGGTTTAATTACTACTTTCTTAGGTGTATAAGATTCTTTATACACCTTTTTCTCTGTCATTTTTTTATCTTTACGATTTCTGCCGTTTATATCCGCAAATACTTTCTTTAACTCCGAATCACTGACTGTATGGTTTCTTTCCGTTATTTCCGATGAAATACGATAATTGTCTTCTTTGATATGGATATAATCCGCCACATAATCATAAGGAACATAAAAACCACTGCCATGAGAGCAAAAAACCGAACCGGTCGGACAATCTAAATCCGCTTCACTGTCATAATTTATTTCCTTAATAATTTCTTCACTGTCACAACATTGCTCATAACCGCTCAATTTATAATCAATCTTACCGGTGCCGGAACATTGGGAAGAAAATGAATTAATATATTCATTCATTAATCTTACCGGGGCTTTACCTGTAATTATGGTGTCATCGAACTGTTGACTCAATTGAACTTGTGCCTTCATCATTTCCAAATCAAAAAGAACCTTACTGACATATTCTCTTTTAACCCTGATCATAAATTCATAATAAGGCTCTAAAAGAATGCTTTTGCCCCTTTTCAAACCATTCCTGATTGCCCGATAAACCGCTTGCCGGAAATCACCGCTTTCGGTATGCTTCAAACTTCCTTTTGCCCGAATTACTGTTATTCTCATATCTGTAATTTCACTGCCGGTCAATACACCCTTAAATTTTTTTTGTTGCAGACTGTTCATAATCGCAGTTTGCCATCCTTGGCTCAGCTCATCGTTATTCAAACCATTGACAATCTCAATACCACTATTTCTTTCTAACGGTTCCAACAATACATGCACTTCGGCATAATGCCTAAGCGGTTCAAAATGACCATATCCGATGATGCCTTCCGTTAAAGTCTCTTTATATACTACCTTTGGACAAACCAAACGAATATCAATGCCGCTACGCTGTTTAATCAAAGCCTCAATGACTTCAATTTGAATTTCTCCCATCAAAAACAAACAATATTGTTTCAATTGCGGTTGATAAATAATTTCAATTGACGGATCTTCCTGACGCAACATTTCTAACTGCTTCAATAATTCTTTTTGATCAACATTTCCCGATGTTTCTACACTATACTGCATATAAGCTTTAATACGGGAAAAGTTCTCATTTTCCTCGATACCTACACCGCTTCCGGCACTCAATACCTTCAATCCCTTTATCGCAACGATCTGCCCGGCTTCTACTCTGTTTACCGGAATAAATTTATCGGAAGAAGGGATAAACAATTGGTCAACTTTCTCATCTTCGGTCAATTTCTGTTTAGCGGCCAGTGTCCCACCGGTAACTTTTCCATAGCACCAACGCGTATTATCCTCGTAAGCAACCTTAAAAATCCGTAAACCGAACTGTTGCGGATACTTCTTCTCTGCGCTGAATTTTTCAATGCCGTTCAGTAATTCCACAATCCCCTTATCCTTTAGAGCACTGCCGAAATATACCGGAAAAATCCTCCGCTCTTTTATCGCTTGAGCAACTGACGGAACAGATAATGCCTTTGTATTTAAATATTCTTCCAAAAGTTTTTCATCGCTTAAAGCTACCGCTTCCGTATCAAAATCATTAAAAGGAATGAAATGTCCTTTCAATTTGTTATTCAAATCAGCTAAAAGTTGTTGCTGAGTAAAATTGGTTAAATCCATCTTATTGATAAAAACAAATAGCGGTAAATTATACTGCTCGGACAACTTAAATATTATTTCACTTTGTGATTGTACCCCATCTAAACCGCTGATAACCAACACAATTTCATCTAGCACCTGTAAAGTTCTTTCCATTTCACCGACAAAATCTTTATGCCCCGGTGTGTCCACCAAGGTAATATTACTGCCATGCCAAGTAAAACCGGCTGTTTTTGTAAATATTGTAATTCCTCTGTTTTTTTCCAAAGGATTACTGTCAAAATAAGAATTTCGATTATCCACCCTACCGATTTTGCGAATGACTCCCCCATGATAAAGGCAACACTCATTAAGTGTTGTTTTCCCGGCATCAACATGAGCCAATATTCCTAAATTAATTTGTCGCATAGGTCTCCTGCAACAGATTCAATACTTCCGACAAATTATTTTTAATGTATTTAACTTTTTTCGTTACTTCTTCATCAGGATTATATAAGTCAATAACCAGCATAGGAATTCCTCCGGAAGCAATCGCTGCCATTATCCCATTATAAGAATCTTCCAGAATGACACAGTCTTCGATTGAACAATGTATTTTATCGGCAGCCTTTAAAAATATTTGCGGATCGGGTTTGCTTTTAGTGATATCGTCAGCAGTAATAACAGAAGTAAAATCAGACAAAGAAATATTTCGATTACAAAAAGCCAACTTCACTGCTCCTAAAGGTGAAGATGTAGCCAAAGCAAATGGGATTTCTTTTTCCTTTAACCAGAATAATAACTGTTCCGCTCCTTGCTTCAGAGGTATTTTACTTTCCTTATAAGAATCATATAATTTTTTCGAATAAAGATCATAGAATTGTTCCACTTTAGTCGCACTTCCAAAGAGTTCCTCCAAATATTGACTTTCGGCTTGACGACTCAAACCCAATACATTTTTGAAAATATTATTATCAAAATGCACATTTAAATCATTAAAGATTTCCCTATATAGATGCTTGCTGAACCTTTCCGAGTCTACCAGCAAACCATCCATATCAAAGATGACACCCTTAAAACATTTTAAATCATTCATACTTACTCCTTAAAAAATCACAGGCAAAATCCACCGTTTCTCTCATCTTAAATAATTTACAAACCGCATCTTGCAATTTTCCTGTTTTAATCATTTCATTTTTTTCCAGTAATTTGCCGATAGAACAAAAATCATGAGAATCAATATCATAGTCTAAATACTTCTTCCATTGATTTTCACCATCTTTTTTCACACATCCGCCTTGCATTATGATCCCATAACAACCGGATAAGTACTGAGCCAAATGCCAAGAAGTGCAATTGTCATAATCACAACCGATCAATAATGTATAAACATTGTCCATCGCATACATTTTGCCCAAAGGAGATTTCATCCCTAACGGAAAAGACAAAGGTTGATTGCTCATCAAATATTTCGCATCTTTTCCATAGGCAATAAAAGCACAATTAGGGTGGTATGAACGGCTTGTATCTTTACGTGAACGCATCTCATCGACCAATATCCCCATTAAATGCAATGCACTGCTGCGAACATCAAAACCCAGAGAATTTTCTCTAACTTTTTTCATTAAGCGAAAATCAATTGGCGGATTTTCCCAAAAAAGCGGCTCGGTATTATTGTAATCTTGATTAGCCATCACAATATTGCCATCTTCTCCGACCGCTCTGATCAAAGCATTGTTCAATGCTGTCGGTCCGCCGATAACCGGTCCCAACTTACTGAATGCGCAATGAACCTCCAAAGTCATACCTTCTCTGATACCCAAATGACGCAACTGACTTAATAATTCGTCTTCCGTTATAATATATTTAATCTCTTCACTCTGATAATTTTCCATATTCATCAAGCCAACTTTCCAAATCCTGATATTCCAAAACCTTTTCGCGCATATCGGTTACTTCTCCGTTATCAACGATATAAGTGCTTGGAGTCCACAACATTCGATAAAAATAATCATATTGAATCTCATCCAACTCAGATTGATATTTTTCATCATCTGTCGGTAAATAATAAATTGTAACAGCATAATTTTCAATCAGCTGCTGTAAAACCGGTCGATACTCTTTGCAGGAAGGGCAATCATCATATCCTATATATACAATGAAACTTTCTTTGTTCTCCAATTTTTTCAAAATTTCGGCTGCATTGGCCGTTATTATTTCCCCTTTAGTAAACTTCTTACAGCCCACCAAAAGCAACAATAAGATCGTAATAATCAAAATTTTTTTTCGCATAATCATTCCTTAAACAAATTATCAAATTCTTTTTCCAAATTATATTTTAATCGCGCTTTTTGCTTTTCCGTCAAATCATTCAAAGACGCATCATGACCGGAAACAGTACCTTGATGCAATTGAATAATCGTACCCTTTTGAACATAATATACTGTCGGAAAATATAACTTGAGCTGACCTTGTTCATCCTCTTCCATTAAATCGGCAGCCAACTCTTCTATTTTTTCCAAGCCTTCGATATCATTCATATTTTTTTCGTCATGAAAATCAATATAATAAAGCAACAGACCTTTTTCTATAGACACTTCATTAAGAATTGGCAATAAATCAGTACACCAAGGGCATCCTTCATAACCGAAATAAACAATAATCGTTTTCTTTTGAGCAATTAAATCTAAAAATTCCTCAATGGTCAAGGTATAAAATTGTTCACTCTGCAAACCATATCCGCTCATATCACTGACCGATGTTTGAGGTGAATCATAAACAATCTTTTCTTGACACCCCAACAACAATAACAAAAGTACCAATATTAAACAAAATTTCTTCATGTAATTATTTTAACATACAAAATTATCATAATTTGTAAAGACAATCCAATATTCCCTTTAATTTTTCCTTATCAACCTGTTTAAATCCCTTTTTAATCACCGAAGCACTCATGTGTACCTGTTTGATATTCGTTTCCTTCAACAAATCACAAATATTATCTTTTCTGACTCCTCCTCCGGGCAATATTTCGATACTGTGACCGTAATCGGCATTAAGCTTTTCTAACATCTTTGCTCCCTGTAAAATATTCGGATAATTTTCCCCACCGGAAGTCAAGATGCGATCAATACCTAAAGAAACCAACTGTTCAATGCTTCTGTTCATATCCGTTTGATCAAAAGCTTTATGAAATACAATTTGTTTACGATAATGTTTGGCTAATTCAACCATTTCACTACATTGAACACAATTAATAGTTTCATCTTCCTTTAAACAGCCAAAAACCAAACCATCCGCACCATTTTCCAATAAAAGTTGACCCTCTTTCAGCATCAGTTCGAATTCCTGTTCGCTATAGCAGAAATCACCTCCGCGATTTCTGACCATACAGCATATCGGTATATCCGATTGCGATTTTATTTTCTGTAAAGTCGCCAGCATCGGAGTTAATCCACCCAATTCCAAAGCACTGTTCAATTCAATCCGATCAACAGGAAATTCCAAAGCCGTTAAGCAATCTTCATAACTTCCGCAACATATTTCTATCTTAATATCGTTAATCATAACTTCCCTTTCGAAAAAAGGCCCATCGTAAAGATGCGCCTTTAAATATACAATTAGTCTTCGTCGTCCTCTTCCATCTTGCTCTTTGCAGCAGCAATAACTTTATCAGCCACTTCTTTAGGAGCCTTTTCATAGCGAATAAATTCAGACGTATATGAACCGTTACCTTGTGTCATACTTCTCAATTCGGTAGCATAATTAATCATTTCCGCTTGCGGTACTTCGGCAATGATAACTGTTGTTTCATCGTCAATCGCATTGTTTTCCATGATCATTCCTCTGCGTTTAGAGAAGTCTCCATAGATCGTACCTACATATTCAGCCGGAATAGTTACTTCCGCACGGATAATCGGTTCCAACAATGCCGGTTTAGCTAAAGGCATACCCTTCTTATAAGCCAATCTTGCAGCTGCCTTGAAAGCAACTTCCTTAGAATCAACCGGGTGCATACTTCCATCATATAATGTAGCTTTTACTTGCACAACTTTAAATCCGGCAAGAACACCTTTATTCATTGATTCTCTTAATCCTGCTTCAACAGCCGGGAAGAAGTTCTTACTTACAGCACCGCCGACAACCTCTTCAGCAAATACCATTTCATCCTGTTCCGGATTAGATTCGAATCTGATCCAAACATCACCGTATTGACCGGCACCTCCTGATTGTTTCTTATGTTTACCTTGAACTTCCGCTTTACCCAAAATGGTTTCACGATATTGAACTGTCGGTTCAGTCAAATTAACTTCAACTTTATATCTTGATTTTAACTTGTTAACGATGACATCGATATGTTGATCTCCGATACCGTATAAAACCTGTTCTCTGGTTTCAGTATTATTGACAACTTTCATTGATTTATCTTCAGCTGATAATTTTGCCAAGCCGGTTGAAAGTTTGTCTTCATCATTTCTTGTCTTTGGCCATAAAGCCTTTCCTAACATTCCCTTAGGGAATTCGATAGGTTGATATTTAATTGGATTTGCTTTAGTAGCTAAAGTATCATTAACTGAAGTGTTATTCAATTTCAAAATAGCACCAATATCGCCTGTTTCCAATTTGCTGACTTTTTCCTGATTCTTACCTCTTACCAAAACGATAGAACCGCATTTTTCATTTTCTTCTTCAGTTGTATTGTACAAAGGAGTATCCATAGTCAACACACCGCTCATAACTTTAACATAAGATGCCTGAGCGAAATTATCGGTAACTACTTTAAAGATAAAGGCACTGAACGATTCATCATCACTGGTTCTAACAACCTTGCCGTTAGCATCGGTAACAGTTCCCTTTTCAACATATGACGGGCAATATTTAATAATAGCATCCAATAAAACATCAATACCGATATATTTAGTAGCACTACCGCATAAAATAGGACGAATTTCTCCATTTCTTAAACCGTTGGAAACACCCTTAATCATTTCTTCATCGGTAAACGGCTCTTCCATCAAGAATTTTTCAGTCAATTCATCATCAGTCATAGCGATAGCTTCACATAACTCATGGTGACCGGTTTCAACTTCTAACTTAAATTGATCAGGAATTTCCACTTCGGCACCGTTGATATGAGCTTTTTCACTAATAACATTAACTGTTCCAACAGCCTTACCGCCTTCAATAATAGGCAATACTAACGGTGATGCTTTGCAGCGTTTTTCCAATTCCTTAACAGTTTTTTCATAATCGGCATTTTCTTCGTCAACTCTGGTAACAAAGAAGAAAACAGGTAAATTTTTGCTTACAGCTTGACGATAAGCTTTCATTGTTCCCGATTGCACACCGTCTTTGGCATTAACAACAATCATAACCGAATCGGCAACAGCCAATGCGGCAACTTGCTCTCCGGCAAAGTCTAAATAACCCGGAGTATCGATGAAATTAATTTTATAATCCTTCCATTCAATAGGAACAATTGAAGAATAAACCGACATTCCTCTTTTTATTTCTTCCTGGTCATAATCAATAATGCTTGTGCCGTCAACGGCTTTACCGAAACGGTCTGTTACTTTAGTATTAAATAACATTGACTCCAAAACTTCGCTTTTACCGGCACCAGTATGGCCTAAAACAGCTACATTTTTAATAAATTTTCCCGTATATTCTTTCATTTAAATTTATCCTCCTACTTTAATATACAATATATTTCTTCATTTTTATTTCTGTCGGCATAATAATCACCGGCTGTTTTTCCGTCATTATCTTTCATTGTTTTATCTGCACCGTTGTTAATTAATAGTTTTACCAATTCATCAAATCCGGCATAAGCAACGCGCATCAATGCTGTACAACCCATATTGTCCTGTAAATTAACATCTGCTCCTCTTGAAAGCAACACATCAATTACCGCAATATTCCCTGCCGAACAAGCTTCCATTAATGCTGTCCTTCCTTTGGTATCTTGAGCATTGATATCAGCATTGTATTGTAACAATAATCTTACTACATCATCGAAACCGTAAAAGCTGGCACGCATAAGTGAATTGTTTTTGTTATAGTCATAAGCATTTACATCGCTTCCGGCTTCCAAAAGCATCTGTACTACTTCATAATATCCTTTTTTGCTGGCACCCATTAAAGCTGTTTTTTCATGATAATCTCTTAAATCAACTTCTGCTCCATTATCCAACAATAATCTTGTCATCTGTATTCTTCCGCGTTTAGCAACACGCATCAGAGCACTGCGCTGCTGTTCGTTAACAACATTCACATTGACACCTTTCTCGATTGTTTCTTTAACAGCATTAATATCGTTATTAAATGCTGCCTCGAAAAACTGTTTTTCTAAATTGTCCATAGCCTTAATCTCCTTATTAGCTTATAAAAAAGATGCCCACTAAAAAAGCATCTTAAATCTCATTAACATTTTTAAAGGAACCACCCATCAGGTGGCAGGTTTCCCCGCCGGGAATGTTACCATTTACAGCATATTCGCATTTTCTCATATCTGCTGTTCTCCTTCAAAATCTGTTACTACTATTTTATAGTGAAAGTCTTTTCATTGCAAGATGCTGAGAAAAAATACTGCTGTTTTTTATTGCGATTAAAAGTAAATATTAGTAAAATATAATTAATCAAAAAGAAGGAGATAAAAAAATGGCAGAACCAATATTAGTTATATTAGCGGCCGGACTGGGAAGCAGATACGGCGGTTTAAAACAAATAGATACCGTAGGAAACAACGGTGAAAGCATTATAGATTTTTCAATTTACGATGCCTATCAAGCCGGATTCAGAAAATTAGTTCTTATAATTCGTAAAGAACACGAGCAATTATTTGATCAGCATATTGCCAATAAAGTTCGACCTTTTATGGAAGTTATTTACGCCTATCAAGATGTTAAAGATTTACCGGATGAATTTACTTGCCCACCGAAAAGAAGCAAGCCTTGGGGAACGGTTCAAGCATTATTAGCTACTCAACCATATATTGACGGACCGTTTATGGTCATTAATGCCGATGATTTCTATGGCAAACAACCGTATAAAATCATGTATGACTTTTTAAAAAGCGAAGCCAACGATCACTTATTCGGCATGGTTTCTTACCAATTAACCAAAACTTTAACCGACAACGGTTCGGTAACCAGAGCAATTTGTCAAAAAGATAAAGAAGGAAATTTAGTAAAAATAACCGAAATACCGAAAATAATTCGTCGAAACGGTCAACCTGTCGCCATAAATGATGACGGCACTGAATCAGTTTTGGAAGACGGTCTATGTTCAATGAATTTTTGGGGTTTCACTCCGGCTATCTATCCATATTTGCAGGAAGACTTTTGTCGCTTCCTTAAAGACAATTTAACAGTGCCGAAAGCAGAATTAGTCATTCCGGTAAGCATGATGAATATTCTTGCTCACAAACCGATTAAAGTCAAAGTGATGTCAACCGATGCCCAATGGTTCGGTGTTACTTATCCGCAAGACAAAGAAGCTGTAACTGCCAGAATAACTCAATATAAAGAAGATGATATCTATCCGTTTGACTTATGGAGTATCGAATAATCAAGGACACCTGTTGTCCTTTTTTTATTTCACACATTTTCACACGCATGTTTGATAATTATGTGACAATTAGTTGTTATCATATACTCGCAAGCAGTTAGTAATGCTTGTTCATATATATCCTTTCTATTTCAAATTATATTTTATCCCCAAAGAAAAAGGAATGTAACAAACGCATTCCTTTTTCTTATTTCACACATTTTCACACGCATGTTTGATAATTATATGACAATTAATTGTTATCATATACTCGCAAGCAGTTAATAATGCTTGCTCATATATCCTTTCTATTTCAAATTATATTTTATCCCCCCAAAAGTGAAACAGGCATTGCCTGTTTTCTTTTTAGAAAAAAACACCTCATCGGTGCTTTTCCCTGCAAAATTTTACTTAATATTCCATAAATCATGAAATGATATAAAAGGTATTTCATCTATATAGCTTTTCGCAAATATTCTCTGTTCCTTGCTGTTACCGCTGTGACGATTATTCAAAATACTCTGATTAGCCATATATTTAACATACAAAGTCTTTTTTATCAAAAAAATTCGCAATATTGTTCTCTTAATCAATTCAGCCTTGCCCTCTTCCGGCAGATCAGGCAAATTCTTTTTTGTTTCCTGCAAAATGTTTTCGGCTAAATCAATGCATTGGTCTTTCAAATGTTCCGGATCATTCAGATAAAGCGTGTCAATCTTTCTCTGTAAAGAATTAATCTTACAATTCTTATTCTGTAACTGAATAAAGAAATCCGTTAACTCCGGAGAATCAACTGTCAAAGACAATAACTCATCGGCTGCTTTCTCTAACGGAGCCTCTTTGCCGGTTAAACAATAAAACATTCCTCGAGCTTCGATAATATTTCCCTCACTCAAAATAATTGCTCTTTGTATTTCCTCGTTTTGCCAATAAATAATATAATCAGCACAAGCAAAATCATTACCGATCTTCGAAATATCCCGATAATCTATTCGCTTATTGGCTGCACTGCTTAAATCAATATTAATGGGAAAATCTCTGTACAAACAGATTTCATCATTTATATTCAACAAGTTATTAAATTTTTGCACATTTTTGTCGTTGGGATATCGATTGAGATAATCTTTTAAATATCCATTGAATGTTTTTTCACTTCTTAAAGAAACATAATTACTTAATAAATCATAAATTGCCATTTAAAAACAACCCCTACACGCATTTTATTATACTATTTATATTAAAAAATGCAAACGCTTACCAGTGTTCAAAACATATATTTTTTCACAAGTAACATTTAACCAACAAATGTCTTATCAATAATTCGGATTATGATATAATAATAAGGCTGAGAGTGAGAGGTAAGATATGATAAGATTAGTTGTGGCAGATATTGATAATACTTTAGTACCGAAACACCAAGATGTTTCCGTCAGAACCAGAAACGACATCAAGCAAATGCAGAAAGAAGGCATTTTGTTCGGTTTGGCTTCCGGTCGCTCGGTCGATCAATTACATACTTTAGAAAAACAATGGGATATTAAATGTGACGTTTTAATCGGCTTAAACGGTTCACAGCTATATGACGGAATAAGTAATTACACTAAAATGTATTACACAATGCAACCGCAATGGATCAAACAAGCCTTGGATATTATGCGTCCGTTTGACTGCAATCCCAATTTGGAAAGAAACGGTATTTATTATGTCGGAAAAATGGATCAAAAAACCTTAGCATCACAAAAATATCTGAAAAAAAATCACGACAGCATTTTAGTCCAAAATGAAGAAGAATTTTATCAAGCTCCGGCTCCTAAAATCGGTTTTAGAATTAAAGAAGAAGATTGGCCGGCAATCCAAAAGAGACTGCAACAATTCAAAATGGAAGGATATACAGCTTTCCGCACCGAATATACAATGTTAGAATTTTGTAACAAGAATGCCAGCAAAGGCAGTTTATTACAAAAATTCTGTCAAGACCATCAAATAGATCTTAATGATGTCGCCGCTTTTGGCGATATGACCAACGATATCAGCATGTTAGAAATTGTCGGCATGTCGGTATGTTTACTAAACGGCAGCGATGATGCTAAAGCAGCCAGCAAATATATAACCGATTATGATGTAAATCATGAAGGTTTTGCGGATTTTGTTGAAAAGAACATTCTCTAATACAGGTGAAAAATGGATTATCAACAAATGTTTAAACAATATGGTATCAGTATTTCTGACCAACAATTACAAATGCTGGAAGTGTATGCCGATTTACTGATCGAATGGAATAAAAAATTTAATTTAACCGCTATTACCGATAAAGATGATATTTATCTTAAACATTTTTTAGATTGCTTACTGTTAGCCGATAAATTACAAGATAATACTTCCTTAATCGATGTCGGAACCGGAGCCGGATTCCCCGGTATCGTTATCAAGATCTATAAGCCGAATATCCGAGTTGTTCTTTTAGAACCTAACAACAAAAAAGTCAGTTTCTTAGAGGAAGTTGTTACCCAATTAAACTTACAGAATATTTTCATCAGCAATCAGCGCAGTGAAGACTATTGCCGTCAACATTATCAACAATTTGATTATGTGACCGCCAGAGCAGTAGCTTCCTTAAACATTCTATGTGAGCTATGCCTGCCACTTATCAAGGTTGGCGGAATTTTTTATGCCATGAAAGGCCCGAAAGCCTTGGAAGAATTACAATCCGCTGACAAGGCAATTAAAGAATTATCTTGCCAATACAGCGGCAAAGAACAATTCGAATTACAAGACAGCACCAGAATCATTTTAAAAATCACAAAGATAAACAACACACTAAAAAAATATCCCCGTAACTATGGGCAGATCAAAAAGAGACCGTTATAAATCAGGAGGACGATATGTCAAAATTTCAACAAATCGATATCAATCAAATCAAGCCTAACCAATATCAACCGCGAAATACCTTTGAGGATGAGTCTCTGCAAGAACTGGCCGAATCAATTCAGGAAAACGGTTTATTACAACCGATAACTGTCAGAGAAACTTTTACCGGTTATGAATTGATTGCCGGTGAGAGAAGATACAGAGCCTGCAAATTGTTAAATAAACAATATATCGACGCAATCGTTATCGAAGCCGGTGAAGTCCAAAGCGCGACTTTAGCTCTTATCGAAAACATTCAGCGCGAAGATTTATCGGCAATCGAAGAAGCCAATGGTTACCTGCAAATGATTCGTTTAACCGGTTTAACCCAAAGCGAACTGGCAAAAAAAATCGGTAAAACTCAATCAACTGTCGCCAATAAAATCCGCTTATTAAATCTTAATCAAGAAGTTCAACAAGCCATCAGCAATAAAGAAATAACCGAAAGACACGGTCGAGCTTTACTTTCTTTAGACGAAAAGAAGCAAGTGGAAGTTTTAAATAAAATCAAGGACAAACAAATGAATGTTTCTCAAACCGAAGAATATGTCCAATCTCATTTCCAACAACCCGCAAAAAAGAAAAACAGTTTGAAATGTTTCGGTGTTGCCAGCAAATTAATCATCAACACTTTTAAAGAGACCTATAGGAAAGTAAAAGAAATGTCTTCCGATGTAACCATGAAAGAAGAGGAAGACGACAAAAATTATATCATCACATTTACCATCAAAAAGTAAATGTAATTATGTTAAAATAGATAGTGAGGTACACATATATGGGTAAAATTATCGCAATGGCTAATCAAAAGGGCGGCGTCGGTAAAACAACGACCAGCATTAATTTAGCTGCCGGATTGGCTTATTTGAAAAAGAAAGTATTATTGGTGGATTTGGATCCTCAATCAAACAGCACCCAAGGAATAGGCGCCCGCAATGATGTCAAACACAGTACATATGATCTCTTGTTAACAAAATGCGAAGCTACTGACTGCATTATCGACTTAAAAATACCGCCGATGCACTTAATCGGTGCAACAATCGACTTAGCTGGCAGTGATTTGGAAATGGCTAATTACCAAGAAGGTCGCGAAAGACTGCTGAAAAACAAATTGGATAAAATTAAAAGTGAATATGATTACATCATCATCGATTGCCCGCCATCATTAGGTTTATTGAACACAAATGCTTTAACGGCTGCCGATTCAGTAATCATTCCTGTTCAGTGTGAATACTATGCTTTGGAAGGATTAACACAATTGCTTTCGACAATTCGACTTGTACAAAAGATGTATAATCCTCACTTATACATCGAAGGAGTAGTTTTAACCATGTACGACGGCAGAACCAAACTGTCCATCGAAGTCCAACAAGAAGTAAGAAAATATTTCAAAGAAAGAGTATATAAATCCTACATTCCCCGTAATGTTCGCTTATCGGAAGCTCCGTCATACGGAAAATCTATTTTTGAACACGATCTTAAATCCGATGGTGCCAAAGCCTATGCTTCCTTAGCTAAAGAAGTAATCAGCAAGAACAATTAAAGGAGATTATATGGCAAAAAAGACAAAAAACAATGAACGCCTAGGTTCAGGCTTAGCCGCTATTTTCGGTGATGATGTCAACTCGGTTCTTGATGAAATTCAAAACAATGCGAAAAATGACGAATACGGCAGTAAAACTGTTTTAAATGTCCATGACATTCGTTCAAATCCCTATCAACCAAGGAAAACATTTGATGAAACTGCTCTCCAAGAATTGGCTCAATCAATTAAAGAAAACGGCGTATTCACCCCGATATTAGTCAGGAAAAGTATCGGCGGATACGAATTGATTGCCGGAGAAAGAAGACTGAAAGCATCAATTATTGCCGGAAAAGAAGAAATCCCAGCCATTGTTATGGATTTCGATGATAAACAAATGATGGAAATATCCCTTTTGGAAAATATTCAAAGGGAAGATTTGAATATTGTCGAAGAAGCTAACGGCTATAACAAACTCATCCAAAATCTCGGTTATACGCAAGAACAATTAGCCGATCGTTTGGGCAAAAGTCGAACCTATGTAACCAACGTCTTACGCCTTTTGAAATTACCGCAGGATGTTTTAAAAATGGTGGAAGACAATCAATTAACAATGGGTCATGTTCGACCGTTAATCACCTTAAAACCGGAAAAGATCAGTGAAATAGCTCTCAAGGCTGTCAAAGAAGGTCTCAGTGTACGCCAAGTAGAACAATTGGCTGCCGAAAAGAAAGACACAAATAAGCCAATAAATGAAAAGAGCAAAGACCCATACATTAAAGATGTACAAAAAACTTTAGCGGAAAAATTTTCCACCAAAGTTAAAATAACCGCAAATTCCATTAATATTTCTTATCACAATACCGATGAACTCAATCGGATATTGGAAATATTAGAGGTCATAGAATAATCAGGGAAGAAATCCCTTTTTATTTATTCAAAAGGAAATAATAAAATGTGCGGACGCTATTATTTTGACCCTCAAATTGATTTAACCGATCTGAAAAGGAAATTAAGTACTCATTACACTCAAGATCAATTATGCGAATTAAAAACCGGAGAAGTATTTCCCGGTGATATTGTCCTGACCATAACTGAATTCGGACCGGCATTAATGAATTGGGGATATAATCTTTTTACTAAAAAAATAATCAATACACGAATCGAATCAATTAAGGAACTAAACTATTACGATCAAGATTATCGACATAACAAATGTTTAATTGCGGTTTCCGGATTTTATGAATGGAGCAATGACAAGCAATGCTATTATATGACATTAAAGAATACACCTTTTTATTTAGCCGGAATATATCAAAACAATCAACCATTCAATCACTTTTCGATCATTACAACCCGAGCTGAACAAACTTACAATATTCACCAACGCATTCCTCTTGTTTTTAGCCGAATGGAAGCTGCGGCATACTTGAATAACCAATACACGATTGAACAATTATCCCAAATCAAACCGGAATTAATCGTTAAAAAAATTCCCAAAACGTCATTATAAAGTTTTGGGAACTTTTTTATTTAACAATACCACT
This sequence comes from Erysipelotrichia bacterium, assembly GCA_030525245.1. Lineage (GTDB taxonomy): Bacteria > Bacillota_I > Bacilli_A > Erysipelotrichales > Erysipelotrichaceae > UBA1783. Next base: position 12,317 of record JAUNFB010000003.1, on the reverse strand, counting down.
TTTATTTAAAAAATAAACTATGCTTGGAATCAATGCCAACTGAATCAGTATTCCCGGAAAACAAGTAACAAAACCGGAAACAATCCAACCATTCAACGTTAAACCACCGGAAAAAAGCACATACTTAACTATACCGGAAGCAACCCTTCCGCAAATCATCGCAACAATCAAGGTTAAATATAAATTCAAATAGGTTTTTCCTGTATGCAAATATCTTAGCATCACTCCGGAAATCAAGCCATACATACAGCATTCAATCATCATTACCGGTAAATATGCAATAGCCGGCATACTTGTCAACAAACATGACAGAAACGGTCCCAAAAGCCCACAAACAGCCCCATATTGCCAACCACAAAGCATTCCACACAATAATATCGGAATATGCATTGGCAAGAAGACTGTACCGGCATTAGGTATCAAATGAAATGCTAACGGCAAAACCACACACAAAGCAACAAAAATTGCGGTCAAAATATTTTTTCTTGTTTGATTAACTTTTTTTATACTCATCTTATACAACTTTCTTTCGAAAAAGACTGCATTCATTCGGAATACAGTCTTCATTTATTATTCTTGTCCGGCAACATCAATGCCAAATAATTCTACCGTTTGCGGAACGACCCAATTGTTATATTGTTTCGTTTCCTTGGATAAATACATATGTTCAAGAATATCATTCATATTGACAGTTATCGAACCGGCCGTTACCGGGATGACTTTTTCACCATCATAGTAATAAGCCAAACGGAATTCACCGCCCAAATCTCCGGTTATGACATCTACTTGGAAGGAAGAAAACTGCACAATGTCCAAATAAGGTTCTTGTTTCATTTGCGCAATAGTTTTGCTTCCGCCTTCAACAATAAAGTTCCCGGCAAAATTCACACTTGGCAAATGCAAGTAGTAAGAATACATCTGATTGCCCAAATAATTAACATATTCACCATTGTCCAATACAGTGAAATCTTCTGCTTTAACACCTTCACCGTTATAAGGCATATTCATGCTTGAACAAGGTAACTTAGTTACAGCTTTCAATGTTATTTTATCTGTTTCATTACCCTTTTGAATTTGCTCGTGAACCTTGTTTTGACTCATTCCCGTATAAATAAGTTGAGTATTGATTCTGTCCGCAAAGTAGTTGAAGAATTCCTTTAAATCACTTCCGGATAATAACACATGCATCTTATGCATTTTCTTAACCGGAATCGCCTTACTTCGGTCATTAGCTTTTTTGAAAACCTCCATAATGTCTTGACGAATTGCTTCTGCCTTTTGATCGGCGCCGGCTTCAATCATATGATATACTTCAACTTCATGATCTTTATTCAACGAATTGATGACAATTTCCACCATTTCATCGGTCTTGTTATAGGCAATATCCACACCCTGAGAATTTACTACTTTAATATAATCACGATTGACAAAAATCTCATAAGAATTAATTTTTTCTGTAGCAGTATCTTCAATCGATTGCACAGCACTTATAACATTGCGCAAAGCATCAACCAAGTCGAATTCTTCTTTTTCTTCGTGATAGGTCTGTTTTGCCACTAAAGGATAATAAGGGTTCATAGCCAATAAAGCATTGAATTTCATGTTTTCTATATCCTGACGGATTTCTTCCTCAGTTTCTTGCGGATAAATTTCCTTAGTTGAACTTCCCCTTTTGCTCTTATCTTCATTATCAACATAAACGGTCAATTTCGTATGCGTAACCGTATTGATTCGATGCTGATCTAACTGTTGCTTAATGAAGAATGCTTGATGCGATACAGTCTCTTTCTGAACAATTTGATAATCATCCAAATGGCAACTCTGTAAAATTCTAATTAGATCTTCCATTATCCCAATCTCACTTTCGTTTTAATATAAGGACCGCCGTCACTGACAACAACCCATTCTTTATAGCCTTTACCGCACATGCCATTGCCGTTAGTAATCACATCGGTACCGACCATCGAAATATTCGCCAATAAATCCGGAACATAACCGGTCAAAATAACCGGAGTAAATACTTTACCGGTCAATTTGCCATCTTTTATCTCCGAAGCTCTGGATAAAACGCATTGAATACCCCAATGTTTCGGATCTTCCATACCCGACTGGCCGTTACTGATCAAGAAACCATATTTAACCGAAGCAATCATTTCATCCAATGTTGCTTTACCTTCACCGAAATAGGTGTTGGTCATTCGCGTATAAGCCTTTCTTTCAAAAGATTCTCTGCGACCGTTTCCTGTCGGCGTAACATTTAAACGCAATGCCGACAATAAATCATTCATACCATTTACCAAATAACCGTTCTTAAGAATTTGGGTGGTTCCGGAAATGACACCTTCATCATCAAAATAATAAGATGCCGTATCTTGTATGCCATCCGTACCGTCATACATATCGGTGATATCACTGGCAATTTTTTCCTGCATATGTTCTTTAGCTACCGCTCTGTTTTTGACAAACATATCCATTTCCAAACCATGTCCGAATGCTTCATGTGCAATAAGTCCCGAAGCTTCGGGAGTACAAATAACTTCATATTCACCAGGAGTTATATGTTCAGCATCAAACAATTTAATTAAGTTGACATATGTTTCATCCAGTTTTTCAGCCATCTCATCAATAATTTCCACGCCTTTAAATCCCGAGGCACTGTTAGCCAAAAAATTGGTTTTTCCGTCTTTATAAGCAATTAAGGCACCGGAAGATAAAGAGTAGCCAAAACTTTGGATCAATTCCTTCTTTAAAGACAAAAACATTTTGCTGATTATCACATTGGTATAAGTTATTTGAGCATCAATGATATTTTCCTTACTTGCATATTTATCGGATACTTTTTTTAATTTGGCCATGATCTCTTCCTTAGAAGCACTGACCGCCGTATCGCTTATTTCAGAGGCAAATTCTTTTTTTATTTCCTCCTCTTCAATCAGCGCCGTCGGATATTTTTGAATCCGCAAATCTTTCAACATTTCATTTTGCTGTTGCAACTGAGTTATAATTTCCTCCGCAACTTTTTTTACATCACCAATTTCATTGAACGAATATTCTTGATAAGTACCATCTAAATATACCCGTACGACAAATCCTCTTTCCGCAAAGCGATAAGGATTGATCATACTTCTTTTTTGAGAATACAAATAATTTGTCCCTCCGACATCGGTTGCCAGAACCGATACATATTGATATTTAGCACTTAAAATTTCAATCAATTCTTTTAACTTCGATTTATTTTTAAGCAAATATTCAGATTGTTTTAAAAGCATTTTATTCCTTCTTTCTAATATGTCAGAACCTCATAACCGTTTTCGGTTACCAATACGGAGTACTCCCACTGAGCACTCGGCATCTTATCTTTTGTATAAGCTGTCCAGCCGTCCACAGCCGAGATACGTACACCGCTCTTGTGCATATTTAACATCGGTTCAATGGTAAATACCATTCCCGGAACCAATAAACAACCGCTGTTTTTCTTTCCGTAATGATAAACAAAAGGTTCTTCATGGAATTCCAAACCGACTCCATGTCCACCGAAATCACGAACTACTTTATAACCATTGTCAATCGCATGTTGCTCAATCGCGTAACCGACATCCCCCAAACGACCATAAGGTTTTACCTGTTTTAATCCCAAATCCAAGCATTCTTTACAAACATCGACCAGCTTTTGCTTCTCGGCAGTTGTTTCCCCGATCACAAACATTCTACTGGCATCAGAAAAATAACCGTTTAATATCGTAGACACATCAACATTTATAATCATTCCTTCTTTAAGAATTACTTTTTTGCTCGGTATACCATGACAGACCACATCATCAATAGAAGTGCAAACATGCTTAGGAAAGCCTTCGTAATGATATGGTGCACAAATTGCCCCATGAGACTCTGTATAATCCCTTACCCAATCATCAATGTCTTGAGTAGTGATACCCTCTTTTATATTTTGGCTGACATAATCCAAAACACCTGTATTAATCACCGCACTCTCTTTTATTCCGGCAATTTGTTCATCCGATTTTATCATACTGTCCTTCGGTACTCCGAGAACACCTTCCCGGCGAAGTTGTGCTAATTTCTTTAATGTTTCATCTCTGTTCATTTTAATCGCCTTCATATGTACCGGTAACCCCGAATATCTTCACGCCCTTACGGATATTTACCGCTCTTAATTCACCGCTACCCACAATGGTTATATCCTGTGGTAAATAATAACCCTTATCAATCTTAAAATCTGAAGCTGACGGAGTCACGATATTGGAACCTTGATACGTAGGAATCGTTCCGGTGATCTTTGTTCCTTTAGAATAAGCCGTATAACCGCTCAAGATGTCTGCTGCCGTGGCAGTAGCCTGAGTCGTATCAATTTCAACATAAGTTCCCGTAACCAAATGTCCGCGAATATAAGCGGTTTTACCCTCTTTAATATCCGCAGCCGTAGCATTACAACCATTAGTCAGCATATAGCCTTGATTCTGCAATTCTTCACGAATAGTTATGCTCATTGAACCCTTCAATACGAAATAGGCGGCAATGATACCTACCAACATACCGGCAAAAACTATTGCGACGGCATTTTTTCCATAGTGAGGAGTAACATATTCATACTCGTCATCATCCAAATTTACCTCTTCAATAACACTCTCCGGTTCGCTTAATTCCTCTGTCGGTGGTTGTAAACTGTCATCAATGACAATTGTCCGATCATCCTGTTGCGGAGCAAGCAATTCGTTTTCTATTTCCGTAGTATTCTCATCAAGCATAAACTGCATATTTTTTTCTTCTGCTTCCGCCTTTTTCTCTTTTTTCTTTTTAAATAAATTAATCATCCTGTTTCTCTCTTTCAAAACGACCGACTACATTAAATATTTTTATTCCTTTTTTAATATTTTCCGGCAATAAATTCCTGTCACCTTTAATAATTAAATCATCTTTCAAATAAGCATTTCCGGTAATTGTGGTAGCCTGTGCCGACGGCGTAACAGTCTGTCCGTAAATAACCGGCAATGTTCCGACAACCAGCTCACCGTTGACATATGCGGTCTTACCCTGCAAAATAACCTCACTGGTAGCTGTCGCATCGCTTGTATCGAACATAATAGCTGATCCGTTAACCAATTCACCATTAACATATGCGGTTTTACCAAATACGATATCTTCACTGGTAGCTGTCGCATCGGCAGTATTAACATATCCCTCTTTAATCATTTGTTTTAAAACCGTATCTTCAACAATTTTATGCGTAATAAAATAACCGACAACGCTGCCAAGCAATACACCGCTGATTGCTAAAACAATCATTCCCATAATTATTTTCTTGTTTGTACCGTTAGTACTGTCCATAAAAGTCCTCCTCTATGTATTCTAATTATAATACAGTTCTGCTAAAAAATAAATTTTAACCATAAGTTACTTGAATAAGTACGCTATTACCAATAAGTGCAACGGATAATAAAAATAAAATAACCATTTCACAATCTTATTAATCTTAGGATTTTTTCCTCTTTGTCCATTATACATAGCAATAATCGGAATAGCTAACACAACTCCCATCTGCAACAATCCATACACTTTATCAATACAGAAAAAATATACTGTCGCATAAATTGCCGTATAAAAGATGAGCCAAAACGCTTGTTTCTTCAAATTATGGCGATTGGTTCCAAATGCCAATACACACAATGAAGCGATACAGCTCCAATCAGCGGGAAAGGCAACAATACAAATCAACAAAATCAAAACCACACAAGCAGTATGACTTATTTTAGGGTCATTAGCAACTTTTAACATCACTAATCCCCAAGCTAAAGACCACATAACACTCGTCTGATCAAGAAACTTGCCATAATAAAATGGTATAAATGATTTCCAATCAATATAATCGGCAGAAAAATAAATATAACAAAAATGAGCTATCAAAGCAAAAGAAAACAAGCGAAAAATATATTTTTGAATATTTTTAGTATAATGATATCCTTCCGCAATAAAATAGCACATTATCGGACAAGTAACTCGTCCTATCAAATGCAATAGAAGCGCAACAAAGTCGGTAGGATAACCGGGATATAGAGCCCAAGCCAAATGATCCAAAGTCATCGCAATCACCGCAATCAATTTTATTGTGTTGGAATTTAGTCCCTTTTTAACTGTATTTTCCATAATATTTTCTTCTTTCCAAGTTCTATTTTAATAATTATTATTGAATGAAGCAATAATAAAAAACAGCTGAATAATTAAACTGTTTCATTAAGTTGTCTTGAAATATCATTTATTATTATTTTCCTCTCCTGTATATTTTCAATATTACATAATTACTTTTGAGCACTAAAGCAAAAAAAAGACAAGGATATTCTCCTCGCCTTTGCACCATATCTATTTTTTCAATTTAAATACTTAAGCATAATAAGGATTCGGCTTAGTTAAGATAGATATTATGTCAATTATCCATCCTATACCGAATAGTCCAACTGTAAACAAATACAGTATTCCTTTACCGGTTTTCCCTTCATAAAATTTATGTGCTCCTAAATAACCCAAGAAAACACACAGAGCCAATGACACCCACTTATTACAACATTTTACATTATACGGCTGACCGGCAACATTAGTATTGGTATTGCTGTTGTTAATTATTATCTGCGGACTATCTGCTTTTTCACCTTTTAAGTTTTCAATTTGTCTGCCGCAATTCGGACACATCACCGCATCAGCATAGACCTGACTTCCACAATACTTACAAAATTTAGTTTCTTCTGACATATTTATCTCCTCCGTTTTCGTTTTACATAATATAAAACATCTTCATTTTCTTAATTATATCATAACTTACTCGAACAGAGTAAGTTTATTTTATAAATTTGGTGAGAAAATACACATAGATTTATATTGTTTATAAATTTAACGGTAATAAATATGTATGATAAAAATGATGAAAATTATGTATATGAACTAGTGAGTGCAAATATCAAAAGAATACGCAAAAATAAAGGTCTTACCCAAGCACAACTGGCAGAAAAAATGGCTTATTCCACTCAATTTATATCCAATATAGAAAGCAAAAATCATCAGACTTTTTCTTTGGGAACATTATGGCGACTTGCTAATGTGTTAGACATTGATATTAAAGAATTATTTGACGAATCGGCAGTGGCTGTAACAAAAAATATCAAGAAATAAGCATAGTAGTCAAATTACTAAAATAACAATAAATTTATCTCACTTATTCCTTGATGTCGGCATATTTGAACTCTATCACCTTAAGTAAATCCTGCGGATTCATTTCCACCTGATGACCGACTTTCCCGGCACTGAAAATTATTTTATCAAATGTTTCGGCACTTTCATCAATCACTGTCGGAAAGAATTTTTTCATTCCGATCGGGCTGCAACCGCCATGAACATAACCGGTCAAAGCCAACAATTCTTTCATTTTAATCATTTCTATTGACTTCTCGTTTACCGCTTTAGCTGCTTTTTTTAAATTCAATTCACAATTAACAGGAACAACAAAAACATAATGTTGCTTGCTGTGGGCAACCGTGACCAAAGTTTTAAACATTCTTTGCGGTTCAAGATGCAATAATTGAGCAATTTGATTACCGGTCAAAGTTGCATCGGGTTGATAAGAATAGCTCTCATATACAATCTTTTTTTGATCTAAAATTCTTGACACATTGGTCTTCTCATTCGTATTTTTCATAAATTTATTTTAGCACAAACAAAATAAATAATTAACAAAATAATCCGCATCTGTGAACGTTATCAACTGCTAACTAATTGAAGGAAAAAATGTCTTTTTATATAATAGTAAGGAAGGTGGTGAAAAAATGAGTGAGAGATTATTAAATATTTTATTGGAATCTTTTTGGAAAATACTGCTTCCCGGTTTAACAGTGACAATACCTTTGACAATCCTATCTTTTTTCTTCGCAATGATTATCGCAACCGTTGTCGCTTTAATCCAATTTGCCCATATACCGGTGTTAAAACAAATCTGCCGTTTCTATATTTGGATAATTCGCGGAACACCTCTATTAGTTCAATTATATGTCATCTTCTTCGGTTTACCTTCAGTCGGCTTAACTTTAAAACCGTTTACGGCAGCTGTTATCGTATTCTCGATTAATGAAGGTGCCTATTGTGCGGAGACAATCCGCGGTGCCTTGGAATCCATTGACAAAGGTCAGATGGAAGCCGGATATTGTGTTTCAATGAATTATGTTCAAATTATGTGGCACATCGTATTACCGCAGGCCTTCAAAAATGCTTTCCCTTCTTTATCTAATTCTTTAATCAGCATGGTTAAAGACACTTCATTAGCCGCAAACATTACAGTAACCGAAATGTTTATGTCAACTCAAAGAATTGTTGCTAATACATGGGAACCGTTAGCTCTTTATTGTGAAGTCGCTTTAGTCTATTTAATCTTTTCTACCGGTTTAACCGCCTTGCAGCGTTACGGTGAAAAAAGATTAAGCACATATGCCAATCGTTAGGAGGTAAAATGTTAAAAGTAAACAATTTACAAAAATCATTCGGAGAATTACAGGTATTAAAAGGCATAGATTTGACAGTTGAAAAAGGTGATGTTATTGCGATAATCGGACCAAGCGGTTCGGGAAAGACAACCTTTTTACGCTGTTTGAATTTCTTGGAAAAAGCAGATAAAGGAACAATGGAATTTGATGGTCAAATATATGATTTGGAAAAGATTAAACATAAAGAAATCGCCCAAATCAGAAGAAAGACCGGATTTGTTTTCCAAAATTACAATTTATTTGCGAACAAAACTGTTTTGGAAAACGTTACTTTAGCTTTAACCGTCGTGCGAAAAACCGAAAAGAAAAAAGCCGAGGAAATCGGTCGTTATTTTTTGGATAAAGTCGGATTGAGCGACAAATTAAACAACTATCCTGCTCAACTTTCCGGCGGACAACAGCAACGTGTAGCAATAGCCCGCGCCTTAGCAACCGAACCGGAAATTATCTATTTCGATGAACCGACAAGCGCCTTAGATCCGGAATTAATCGATGAAGTTTTAAATGTTATCAAAAATTTAGCTCAGGAATCTATGACCATGATCATCGTAACCCACGAGATGAACTTTGCGAAAAATGTTTCCAATAAAACCATCTTTATGGATAAAGGAACAATTATTGAGCAAGGTAATTCAACGGATTTGTTCAATCATCCTCAACAGGAAAGAACTAAACAATTCATCAGAATGTTAGACAGAAAGGAAGATATCAATGAAAAAAATTAACTTATTACTTGCTACTTTATTGCTTCTTGCTTCTTTATGCGGATGTAAATCTTCAACTCAACAAGATGACAATAAAAATCTTTTAGAAAAAATTAAAGAAAAAGGCACAATTGTAATCGCAACAGAGGGCATGTGGAAACCTTGGACTTATCACGATGACAATGATAAATTGACAGGTTTTGATGTTGAATTGGCTCGCTTGATTGCGGAAAAATTAGGCGTAACAGCAGAATTTGCGGAAAGTGAATTTAACAGCGGTCTTGCCGGAATCGACTCTAAAAGATATGATGTAATGATCAACGGCGTAGACATCACCCCATCAAGAGAAGAAAAATATGCCTTCTCCGATCCGTACTGTTACAACCATACCGCTTTGATTGTTCTAAAGGAGAATAACGATATCACTTCGTTTGAAGATCTAAACGGCAAAAAGACTGCCAATACTTTACAATCAAGTTATGCAGCCTTAGCCGAACAATACGGAGCAACAGTTACCGGTGTAAATGATTTTTCCGAAACAATTCAATTGCTGACAACCGGCAGAATCGATGCCACTCTAAACGATTATATGACTTATATTGACTATATCACTGCTAATCCGGATGCCGATGTTAAAGTCGCTGCCATTTATCCCGATGCCACCAGTGTAGCTATCGTTATGCGTCAAGGCGAAGAGACTGACAGTTTAAGAACAGAAATCAATAAAATCTTACAAGAACTCAGAAATGACGGTACATTAACACAACTTTCAATCAAATACTTCGGAACCGATATAACAACAGAAAATATCACCGAATAATCGAAAGCCATAGGTAAATCGAAAAACCTATGGCTTTTTTATTGCTTTTACAAATTTCTGACTCTTCTGTAATATTTCCGGGCCAATTCATCATTATGCTTCTTAACATCAGCACTCTCATAAGCTAAATGGCCATTATACCAAACATCCGGTTGAATACCTTGCTTAGCCAAGTTTTCACAGGTCTGCACCATTAAACTCTGTAACATAAAGACTACCGGTATTGTTGATGTCGCCCCAACTTTCATCGGAAAACCTTCAATATCTACCGCTGCATCTCCAATTAACGAACAATTATCAATCACTATATCGGCTATATCTTTTAATTTCTTTCCCGAAGAATGTTGAGTCGTCAATTGATCGGCATATTCCACATTGGTAAAAGCTATTACCCGAACATTTCTTTTCTTGCATTCCAAAGCAACATCATTAGTTACCGCATTATTCCCCGAATTAGAAATACAAATCATTATGTCAGGGACATTGACACAATTATAATCCACAAGTATTTGTCCCAATCCCTCTAATTTTTCAATCTTACTGGTTTTTGTTATTTCATTAATACCGGCTACACTTGATTCAAAAATAGCGTGCGTATTCGCTAAAGAAGCTGCTCTCCAAAAGACATCTTCGGTTACCAAAGAAGAATGTCCGCTGCCAAACAAATGAATCAGTCCCCCATTTTTAGTGCATTCAGTCATTAAATCCGCTGCTTTCTCTAAGTTTTCCCCTTGTGTTTCATAAGCTTTTTTTACTACTTCCTGCATTACTCCAAAATATCTCTGCCATGCTTTCATATTATTGTATCTCCTTTAATATCAATCAATTTGATTACGCTTTCATTATATATTAATCATTCTTGTTTTAACAAGGTTTTTTTACCTTAATGTTAAGTCTTATTATACATATCCGACTTCTCAAAAAAGTCACAACATCTATATATAATTGCATTGACAATCATCATCTCATAAAGTAATCTATGTATAGTTTTCAAGAAATATTAAGGAGGATATTTTATTATGAAAAAGGTTTGCGTAATTACAGGCGGCGGATCGGGAATGGGTTTAGCTGCTGCCAAGTTCATTCCAAAAGACCACATTATTGTAGTATCAGGTCGTACAGAAAGTAAACTAACCAAAGCCGTAGAAGAATTGAAAGCCGACGGTTTCGAAGCCTACAGCAAAGTATGCGACACTTCCAAACGTGAAAGCGTAAAAGAATTAGCAGAATATGCTGCTACTTTAGGTGAGATTACCAATGTTATTCATGCAGCAGGTGTATCACCGGCTATGAATGTAACACCGGAAATTCTTTTACAAATCAATGCTTTAGGCACTGTTTATGTCAATCAGGAATTTTCTAAGTTAATGCATAAAGGAAGTGCTATTGTAGATATCGCTTCTATGTCTGCCTACTGTTTGCCATCATTTATGATACCGAAAAAAGCATATAAATTTGCTGAAACGGATGAAGCATTATTTTTCAAAAAGGCTTTAAAAATGACTAAGATGATTAAAGATGCTTATCAGAAAAACGGTTTAGCATATTCTATTTCTAAGAATTTCGTTACTTGGTATGCCGCTAAATGCGCATTTGAATACGGACCTAAGGGTATCCGTGTTGCCTCACTGTCACCTGGTTTGATCGCCACAGACATGGGTAATTTGGAATCAGCTCACGGCGGACAAATGTTAGCAACTACATGCGAAAACCGTATGGGCACACCGGAAGAGTTGGGCTTCGCTATTGCCACATTGGCTGATGAACGCAACGGCTATTTGGCAGGTGTAGATATCTTATGTGACGGCGGTACCATTCGCGGTCAAAACGAATTCAAAAAGGGACAAAAGTAATATTTAAAGGTTATATTCTTCACAGAATTATGACCTTTTATTGTCTGAATATCATTTTGTACAGCACAACCAACATCACTGTCAAATTAACAAATCGATGATTTTTTGTATTCTTTTATCCAATCGATCAAATATGATGAAATATTAACTGTAATTAAAGAAAAAATAATACGTTTAAACGGAATATAGGTAAGCGACAACAACAAAACGGTAACATCCGTAAATAAATAAGAACGAGATATCGGCCAATGCAATAGGTGAGATATAACCAGAGCTAAAGCATCGTCTCCGCCGGCAGAACCGCCTTGACGAATAATTATGCCGACACCTACACCAACAAAGATACCCCCCAATATTGCGGCAATTAACGGATATGCGGATAAATCCGGTAACATCGGCGGAA
>JAUNFB010000061.1 GCA_030525245.1 Erysipelotrichia bacterium | reverse complement strand
AGAAAAAGATATTGACGGTGCTTTGATCGGAGGAGCTTCTTTAAAAGTTGATTCATTCACTGCTATTATTAATGCTGTTAAATAATTAGGTTAAAAGAGCCGCGAGGCTCTTTTTTTTGTGAATGTAATTGTGAAATAAAAAAAGTCAACCTTGCGGCTAACTTATTTTTTTAATGGTGGTCGCTTAGGGACTCGAACCCTAGACCCACTGATTAAGAGTCAGTTGCTCTACCATCTGAGCTAAGCAACCAAATGCTTAATAATAATAGCATTTTTTTAAAATAAATTCAACAGTAATATGAAAAAAGTAATATAAAAACAGTTATAATTGTATATGGAGGGAAGAGAGTTTATGAAGAAAGGAATTTTAATAAGTAGTTTATTGTTAATATTAATGGTTTTAGTTTTAATATTGCAGTTAAGTCACTCACAATATAAGATGGAAAATGAGACAAATAAAGGATTTATTGAGTGTAAAATTTTAAATAAATCGGTGAGTTTTACGGTTGAATGTCAAGATGGTGATGAACTAGAAATAAAATTGCATAGAGAAAAAGGAGTATTTGATTTAATTGTTAAAGATATCGATAATAATATTATTTATCGCGGTGACAATATGGAAGACTGTCAATTTAATATAGTAATTAACGCTTCGGGAAAATATGAAATAATTTTACACGGCAGACGAGCTGTCGGCGAATTTCAATGGCAGAAGATTGAAAGTACCGGCCGCTAAACAGTTTGGATAATATTTGCCGGTAATATTTATGCTATAATGATAGCGGATAGAATTTGATGAAAAAAAGAAATAGAAGATTGATGATTTTTATTGGAGTAATTTTGTTGATATTGTTAGCAGTTTTTTCGCGGTATATGGCAAAGATTAAAATTCATCATTTATTTTTTAATATTTTACGTAGCGGGATTTATATTTTTTTGATTGCTTCTTGGGCTGTATCCTTACGCAACCGCGTAATTCAAATAAATATTCAAAAATATTTATTAATAATAAGTTTTGTAATGTTGTTTAGTCTATTGTATAGGACAATTAAATATTTATTTGTTATCGATTTAACTTTAAATCGAATAATGTGGTATTTATATTATTTTCCGATGATTTTCATGCCTTTGTATGCTTTTTATATCGGATTGTCTTTAGGCAACGGTGAAAACTATCAACTGAATAAGGGCGTCTATTTATTATATATTCCTGCTTGTTTGCTGCTTTTTTTGGTATTGACTAATGACTATCATAATCTTGTATTTTATTTTGCCTCCGAGCAAGCCTATTTGGATGATGTTTATACTTATAATTGGGGTTATTATTTAATACTTGGCTATATTATTATCTTAACTTTTTTCTTTGTTGTTTTGTTGGCCGGAAAATGTCGAATAGAAAGTCGTAAAAAGATGATCATTTTGCCTATAATACCACTATTTTTGGCTTTGATTTATGCGTTACTCTATTGCAGCCGTTTGAATTGGGTGAGACTTTGGTTCGGTGATATGAATGTTGTTTTCTGTCTTTTGATCATGTTGACAATAGAATGTTGCATTCAATGCGGATTAATTCAATCCAATGTTGATTATGATGATTTGTTCAAAATTTGTTCTATCAAGGCATTTATAACCGATAATGATTTACAGGTTCAAAATATGTCCCGCCTGGCTGTAATTCCCAACCATACTGTACTGGAAAAAGCCCAAAATCAGCCGTATTATTTGGATGAAAACACCTTGTTGAAAAGTCATTCTATAAGCGGAGGCTATGTGTACTGGCAAGAGGATATAACAGAAGTGGTACGACAGTTTCAACAATTGCGGCAAACACAGAGTGAACTTATTGATATCGGTGATTTATTGGCAGCTGAAAATGAGCAGAAAGCTAGGATGTTAAAAATAACCGAGGAAAAACATTTGTATGATTTGGTGGAAAAGCAGATCAGTTCGCCTTTGGAACAGTTACACAATTACTTTTCACAGTTGAAGGATTGTGATGATTTAAAGCAAGCAAAAAGCATTTTAAGTAAAATAGTTTTTATAGGAGCTTATATTAAAAGAAAAAGCAATCTTGTTTTTGTCTCGGCACAAAAGAACAAGATCGAACCGTTGGAATTAAAATTATGCTTTAATGAAACATTATCCGGTTTGGAATTATGCGGTGTACAATGTTATGCCAACATTAATTTGCATAATCCATTATCTATCGAATATGCATTCACATTATATGATTTGTTTGAATTTACTGCCGAAACTTGTCTCGATGATTTAGATTTACTTTTAATTTATATTGGAGAGAATAAAAATTTTCTTGAAATGAAAGTATCTGTCAGTTGTGTGACAGATTTGAGCGTATTAAAAAAACAATTTTCGAATTTGACGGTTTATCAAGATGAAGATCGTTTGTACTATCTTTCGTTGAAATTGAAGAGGGAGGCAAATGGTGATGAATTTAATTAAAGAGAGTTTTGATAATTTGCCTATGGCTGTTGCTTATTTTGATGAGTTGGGATTGGTCAAATTGGCTAATAAAAAAATGTTGCAATTGTCAGTCGATTTACTTGGTTCGGAAGTTCAGCACATTGATGAATTAAAAAAAGCATTGAGTGATTTTGTTAATGTAGATGATAAAACTAATATTTTCCTGATTAAAGGCAATTATTTGCGTTTCAAGTTCTTTGATTTACGGGATTATTGCGGTAAAAATTATATCGAGTTAACGGTGAATGAAGTCAACGATTTAATGCAGGTTCAAAAAAAATTGCAAGAAGAAAACAAACGATTGGAGCAAGCCAATATTCAAGCCGGAAAGTTGTGCGAGAATATGAGTGAAATTGTTCGTCAGGAAGAAATACTGACAATGAAAATCAGAGTACATGATGATTTGGGTCATACAATTATTTCAGCGAGAAATATGTTAAGACAGGCTGAAAGTCTTCAAGATATTAAGGCAAATGTGGAAAGTTGGGAAAAAATCATCGGAATGTTGTATAATAATAATTCGAAAAATGATCTGTCAGAACCGATAGAATTTGCGAGAAAGAGAGCACGTAGTTTGGGCGTTGAATTGATCGTTGACGGCGATTATCCGCATGATGATAAAACAAGATATGTTTATTCGCGGGTCATTCGCGAATGTACAAATAATTGTTTAAAGCATGCCGGTGGGAATAAACTGTTTATCAAACTTGATGAGAACGAACAGAATTATTATTTGAAGATCGGTAATAACGGTAAAGAACCGTTAGGGGAAATTGTAGAAGGCGGCGGATTGACAAATTTGCGAAAAATAGTGGAAAATGAAAAAGGAATAATGACAATAGAAAGCAGTCCGTGTTTTGTATTGCAGGTTATGCTACCGAAGAGAAAGGAAAATGAATATGTACAGGGTAATGATTGTAGAAGATCAAAAGATGATTCGTAATTTGCTGGAGGAATATATAAATGATAATAAGCAATATCAATTGGTTTATTCCTTAGCCGGTGCCAATCAGGCTGTTGATATTTTGGAAAATGAAACTGTTGACTTGATTTTAATGGATGTACAGACTCAATATAAGGAAAATGGATTGTTAGCTGTTAAAAAGATAAAGGAAAGACAGCCGCAAATTAAAATAGTGGTGGTTACTTCACTGGTTGATTATGAAGTTCTGCAATTAGCAAAAAAAGTCGGAGCGGACAGTTTGTGGTATAAAGATGGCGATGAAAAACGATTGATGCAAATTATTGCCGAGACTTTGAAAGGAAAAAAAATCTTTCCGAATAATCCTCCTGTAGTGGAAATAGGTACAGCTAAAAGCACGGATTTTACCAAAGGAGAAATGCGTGTTTTGCGTTGTTTGGTAAAAGGAATGTCTTATGCCGATATCGGAAATGAATTATTTATCGAAGTTACAACCGTAAAATATCATATAACCAATATGTTGCAGAAAACAAATTTGAAAAATAAACTGCAATTGGCTTTGGTTGCCAGTGAAGCCAAGCTGGTTGTGGAAATAAACGATCAATAAAATGCCTAATCAATTTTGGGCATTTTTATTAACTGTACAAAAGTATGGTTACTAAAAAAATGATTACATTATAATTTAAATAGATGGTGGACAGCCTATATGCGTGTAATAGCTTTAGATATCAGTAGCTCACTGTTGGCAACGGCAGTAGAGAGAAGTTTAAAGGAAAATGAACTTGATTTTCAAGTGATGAGGGTAAACGAAACCGAATTATTGAAACTTGGTCCAAAAAACAATATTTATGCAGTTATTTTGGAAGTTTTGACCGTTTTCCCTTACAAATTGACTCAGAGACTTTCTTTAATTCAAAAAGTAAAAGAGAATTTGCTTCAATGCAAATTCGTACTGTTAACAGATGAAAATGATGGTCAATTGACCAATTCTGTGAAACAGGCTAAGAAAGATAATTTAATTGATAACTTTGTTTTTACTACCGTATCTCCTGCATATTTGGCTGCCGTCATGGATTCTCTGTAGAAAAGGTTGAGGTAGTTGTAATGGAAATGATTGATTACAATAAGAAAAATAACGATAAAAGTAATTTACCGGTTGATTTTGAGATAACATTTTCTGCTGCCGATGATCATAAGCTTTATGTGGATGAAAACAAATGTAAATTGGCCGTACTTACCGAAAACGGTTATTATGAAGTTATTGATTTTTCTTCGATTGATGATTGTCAATTGGATGTGCAATACTTTAAAAAGAAGATAAATAAGAAATCCGATTATGAATACTATTGTGATTTTTATGTGGATATAACTTTAAAAGACCAGCTTTATAACAGTGATATTTCAATTTGTTTAAATTGTAAAACCTTGCATTTGACCACTGTTGAATGTGCTAATCCGTCTGTGAATGAGCAATATCGTTATTATTTGTCTAAAGGAAGACAATTAATCGATATGTTGAGCGGACAAAAATGAGTATAAGTGTACGTTTTTTGGCAAAAAAATCTTTGTTAATTT
>JAUNFB010000025.1 GCA_030525245.1 Erysipelotrichia bacterium | reverse complement strand
TCATCTGTATAGTTCGATAGTTTAGTCGCAATAACCGTAGCTGCCTGATTATTAATTACATGCTTAATAATATTAATATCCGTGCCGGTAATAACTATTTTATCCTTACATCCTTCATCAAACTGATCAGCAACAATATAAACATGCCCATCGGTATGCTGTCTGTCGGCTCTGTAAACAAGTTTTGCCTGCAAAAAATTGCTGATTTGACTGATATCTGTTTCCCGGATCAATTTGTTATTATGATCCTGATGCGGAATTAAAGGGCTGGTAATATCTGAAATGGTTGCCATACCTAACAATTGTCTTTTTTTATCGACCACAGCAATGACTTTTTTATTATATTTGCGCATTTTCATCAATGCGGCATATAAAGTATCATCTTTACTGCAAGTAATAACATCATCAAAATCGATATCACGAATGCATGTCTTGATATCTTTAACTAAAGGGGGAGCAAATTCATTAAACAAATTTAAGACATATTCTGTTTCTTGATTTAATTCACCGATCCGTACAGCCATTGCATCATAACCTTGTTGTTGTTTAAAGTAAGCATAAGCCATTGCGGAAATAATGGAGTCAGTATCGGGATTTCTGTGCCCGGTAACATAAATGGTTTTTCTTGTCATGAGGTTGTCTCCTTCTACAATATTATTATAAACTATCCTTAAATATTTTGTATTATTGACTTAATTAAATGTATAATGTATTCGGTGGTGATTGTGATGGAAAATAAAGATTTTTCAACTAAAATGAAAGTTATTGATGACATGCTTACCGATTTATATCAACAAAAATTAGATTTGTTAGCGGAGCAAGCAGAACAAGAAGACAAAGATAAATATGTGATTACACCCAAAAAAAATACAGTTGCCGTTAAAGATACAGCATTAAGACACTTTAAGAGTGAAAACAAATTTTTGGCGTCGGCATTTCAAGAAGAATTAAAAAGTGATTCTACCGGTTTTCTGAAAAACAGCCAAGATTTATCGATTTATGCCGATAAAATATTTTCTTTAAACAACAAAGCTAAAGAAGACAATGCAGAAGAAGTATATAATGCTACTTTAGGCGTATTATGCGATGAAAATAAGCAAATTTATACCTTTAATTGTGTTTATGACAGTTATAATCGCTTAACTTCCGCTCAAAAAGCAGCCTACAGTCAATCAATCGAAGGCAATAAACAATACAATCAAGAAGTATTTAAACAGATCAACCAACTGAATAACTTAAAATTACCGCATCAGGTCATAGCTACTGCCGGAGGTACCGGAGCAATATTTTTATCCCTCACATCTTTCCTAAATGATGGTGAAGAAATACTATTGCCGCAAACAGCCTGGAGCAGTTATGCCCTAATGAGCAAATATTACAATTTACAGAGCATCTTCTATAAACTTGTCGATGACAATAATCAAGTAGATTTAACTGACTTAATGTTGCGCAGTTTACAAATCATCAAAAAGCAACATAAACTGGTAGTCGTTATCAACGACCCTTGTCAAAATCCGACCGGAATTTGCTTGGGAGAAAACAATTGGAAAATACTTATCGAATATTTCAACCGTTTAAAAGAATATGGCAAAGTAATTATTATCAACGATGTCGCCTATATTGATTACTGTTATCAACAGTCACATAATTATTTACAATATTTTAACAATATTGATGACAATATAGCTGTAATGATTGCCTACAGTTGTTCAAAAAGTCTAACCAGCTACGGTATGCGTTTAGGAGCCAACATCATCATGCATAAAGAACAAAAAACTGTTGATGAAATATATAATTCAATGATTAAAGCCTGTCGAGCAACCTGGAGCAATGTCAACAATGCGATGATGCTGACTTATGTTGACTTAATGAATAACAATTATGCCGCTTATCAAAGAGAAAAGCAAGCAGCCGTTGATTTATTAAAGATAAGAAGCACGGAATTTATAAAAAAGGCACAGCAAGTACAATTACCGCTTTTCCCTTATACAGCCGGATTTTTTGTCACTGTTAAGATAGATGATAAAGATATTTTAGATAAATACCATCAAAAATTAATTGATCATCATATCTATACCGTTAAATCCACCGGCGGTATTAGGATTTCGATTTGTTCGCTGACAGTTGATGAATGCAAAACTTTGCCGGAAAAGATGCAAAAAGCGTTAAAGGAGTGTTTAAATGGTTAAAGTAGCGATTATGTATGATTTTGATAAGACTTTATGTACCAAGAACATGCAAGAATATTCTCTATTACCCCTGCTAAATATAGAAGCCGATATCTTTTGGAAAGAAGTTTCTCAACTTTCTCAACAAGATAACATGGATTCCGTTTTGGCTTATATGTACTTATTATTAAAAAAAGCCGGAGAAAACGGTAAAAATCTCAATCGCGAGTTATTCCGCCAACAAGGAAATAATATTGAGTATTATCCCGGTGTAAAAAGCTATTTTTCACGAATCAACGAATTTGCTAAAAATATGCATATCGAATTACAGCACTATATCATATCTTCCGGTACCAAAGAAATTATAGAAGGTTGTGATATTTTTCCTTATTTTCATCGCGTATTTGCCAGCGAATTTCACTATAACAAACAAGGAGTTGCCGACTGGCCCGCAGTGGCAATCAATTATACCGGAAAAACCCAGTTTTTATTCCGTATAAACAAAAATTGCTTAGATATCTTCGATAACACGACCATCAATGCTTACACAACTCAAAGAGATATTCCCTTTAATCGCATGATTTATATCGGAGATGGTTTTACCGATGTTCCTTGCATGCAGTTAGTTAAACAAAATAACGGTTACTCTATAGCTGTACATACTGCCGAAAGTCAAACACATCAAAAATTATTAGAAGATAAAAGAGTCAACTTTGTAGCCGAAGCCAACTACTTGTCAAACAGTCAATTGGACAGTATTTTAAAGTCTATTTTAACTAAAATATCAGCAGAAGAAAGGCTACAACAATATCAAATAATTTAATATTCTTATGTTAAAAAAAATATACCTTTTAGTTCAGTCATTTATTTATATTCTTTTTATATATATGGACTTTACTTATCAAAACAGTTCAGCAATTAAGTATTGCGGTATAATCATAAACTTTATTTTTTCATTATACCTTTATTTTAGGAAAGAAAACTATTCTATTTTATTTGTTATTGCTTTATTTCTGACAACTGTCGCCGACTATTTCTTACTTGTCAAAGACAGTTGTTATTCCATAGGTGTAGCCTGTTTCTGCATTGTTCAACTACTCTATGCCTACAAAATTTCCCGATTTTCGACTTTTCCCATAAGAATGATCGTAATTGTTCTGTTAATATTTTTTTTGCCTTTATTTCAACAGGAAAGAAGTATTCTCAACATCTTAGCAATTATCAGCTTTGTTAATTTGACTGTTAATGTAATTGCCTGTATGTTAAACAAACAGAACAAATTATTTATTGCTTTTATTCTTTTTTGGTTATGTGATTTATCTGTCGGTATTTACAATTTACAAATACCATTAGTAGACAAATTTTGTGCTTATTCAATGTGGATCTTTTATTTTCCCAGTCAAATTTTATTAACATTATCAGGAGAAGAACAATGATTAAAAAAAATAAACTACTGTCAATAATTGTTATTATCGCCCAGTGCTGCTTTATCCTAACATTTTCCATATCTTTGCCGATTTTAATACGACCTTTCTATTATTGGCAGATTAAATCTTTGGATATTGTCCAAAGCAGTGGTTTTGATTATGTAACCATTAAAACCGCCTATGACGAAATGCTTAATTACTGCCTCGGATTAACAGAAAAATTCTCTTGCGGCAGCTTAAAATATTCCGCCGATGGTATGAGCCATTTCACCGACTGCCGGAAATTATTCATTTTAAACTTTATTATTCTTCTATTATCGACATTAATTTTATTAACTGTTTACCTACTCAAAAAGAAAAAAGTAATCAACTTATATGATTTTAATCATCACACCTCCGGTTATTACAGCGGTAAAATAATGCTCTCCGCCTTTTTAATGATTATTTTACTTTCCGTAGGTAATTTTGACAGAACATTTACAATCTTTCATCGAATATTTTTCCCCGATAAAAACAATTGGCTGTTTGACCAACGTTATGACCAAATAATTTTGATCTTACCGGAAAAATTTTTCCTCAACTGTGCAATCTTAATTGTTGCCGTATTAATTTCTATTTCATTATACTTAATTATTAAAGACAAGAAAAAAAATTAATGAACTATGTTAAAATAAATTAAAGGAGATGTTTACTTATGTGGTATTATTATTCATCAATTATCTTATTTATAGTCAGTTTAATCATTTCATTTATCGTTCAACACCGTTTCAAAAAATATAATCAAGAATATGTTTCAAGCAATCTTTCGGGAGCGGAAGCTGCCTATAAAATATTACATTCCCAAAATATCAATGATGTAAAAATAGTTGCTATAGCGGGAACATTAACTGATAATTATAATCCAACCAATAAAACATTAAATCTTTCCAATGAAGTATTTAACGGTAGAACCGTCTCGGCCATTGCAGTGGCTGCCCATGAATGCGGGCATGCCATCCAACACGCCCAGGAATATCCATTAATGAATTTGAGAAAGAAAATTGTTCCGATTACCAACATTTCCAGCTATCTCTCTTATATAGCTATCATGCTTGGTTTAATAATGGAACGTAGCGGATTAATCAGTTTCGGTGCGATCCTTTTCAGCGTTATCGTAATATTTAATTTAATTACTTTACCGGTAGAAATAGATGCTTCCAACAGAGCTTTAGTTTTAACCAAAGAATTGAACCTCTTTACTACCGATCAAGAATATCAAGACGGCAAAAAGGTTTTAACTGCAGCCGGAATGACTTATTTTATTGCTTTAGTAAGTGCCATATTGCAGCTGCTCCGTTTACTTTCTTTAGCAAAATCATCAAAAAGGAGAAACTTAATCGCTGTAAAGCGATTTTTTAAACGATATGGATATACAAAAAGCGCAAATCAATGAAATTGAAGTGATACTATCAATATATGCTTTTGCCAGAAAATTCATGGCAGAAAACGGCAATCCTGATCAATGGAAAAACACCTACCCAACAACAGCAACACTAATCAATGATATAAATAATCAAAATCTTTATGTTATAAAAGAGAATAACGAAATTCACGCTGTATTTGCTTTTATTATCGGAAAAGATGAAACATACACTTACATAAACGGTAAATGGTTATCTGATGATGAATACGGCACAATTCATCGAGTAGCTTCCGACGGACAAATCCACAAAGTATTAGATACAATCATTGATTTCTGTACTCAAAAAATAAGTCATTTAAGAATTGATACGCATCACGATAACACAATAATGCAACACCTTATTGAAAAGAATAACTTTAAAAAATGCGGAATAATCTATTTATCCGACAATTCACCGCGCATTGCCTACGAAAAAATATAAAAAGTCGAAAACAGCTAACCATAAATCATTTTTTATTGTGAATTTTACATAGTTGACATCTTTTTAAAGCATGATAGAATATATTTACAAGAGAATGAAAGGGGTTTAAACGCAAATGGAACCAGGAATTAAATAATTAAACAAATTAATATTTATTTAAGTAAAAACATTTTTAAAATTAAAGAAAGGAAATTTATGAAGAAAATACTAATTAATTTACTATGTTTAATTATATGTATTTGTACTTTTACTTCACCGATTAATGCTGAGGAAAATACAGATACAATAAATTACGGTAACTTGAGTGCAAAAACAGCAAATGTTGTAGCAACATATGGTCATTCTACAGTAACTATAGGTGGGATAGGCTTAAGTTTCAGTGGCGGAGCACATCCAGCAATAAATTTTTCCGCCAACATCATTGGCTGTATTGATACAATGGCAAAAACTTCCTACTTTGATTATTAAATATGAATAAGTGTCTAAAAAAACAATTGCTTGCGATTAGCATGTTGCTTTTTGGTATATTATTAAATACATTTCTTCCATTGTGTTACTTTATATCCATACCATTAGGCCTAATTGCCATGTATATGATGATCAGCCTATAAAGAGGATGAAAACGAATGACAATCTTAAAGAGAACCTTAATTAAGGCTCTCTTTAATATGCTTTTTTATTTTTTTCAATTCCAATACAGCAATGGTTTCAACCAAGGCGGTTTGCGGAAACATATCAAACGGAATTACTTCACTTAAATAATAATTCTTTTTCAATACATGAATGTTTTTGGCTAAAGTAGCCGGATTGCAGGAAATATAGATAATCTTTTTTATATTGCTTGTTGCTAATGTCTCTAACAACTTTTCATCTATTCCCTTTCTCGGCGGGTCAACAACCAGTATATCAATCTGTTCTTTTTTTATTAATGAGTTTAATTGGCTGCTGGCATCACCCAACTTGAATTGACAATTTGTGATATTATTAAGTTTACAATTGTATTTGCTGTCTTTAATAGCAGCCGGTTCAATATCTATTCCGATAACTTTTTGGGCTTTTTCATGTAAAAACAAGGAAATTGCGCCTATTCCGCAATATGCCTCGACAATTAAATTCACTTTATCTTTAATAATTTCATCTATTTTTTTATATAATTTCAAAGCAGTATATTGATTTAGCTGAAAAAAAGCCTGCGGAGTCAATTGAAATTTATATTCCCCTAAACAGAAAGGGATTGATTTTGAACCGTATAACAATCTCAATTCGTCAGACATCATCTTTATCGGATTTTTTTGGATATTTACTCCTTGATACAGTGAGGCTAGGCCGGAACATTTGCTTAATTCAGTGATTAGTTTCTCACTTAATACATCTTCTCCGGTAATCAAAACCACTTGAAAGTCATTACCCATACCACGAATAATCAATTGTCTGAAACCCCTGTGAGTTCTTTTATCATATAATTGGCAATTATTGTCATTTAATACTTGCAATACTTCCTTACGCAATTTTTCCAATTTATTACTGTGAAGAATGCAACGGTCAATGGTTTGAAAGATATTACTGTTTGGTTGATATAAACCATTATCCAACTTGCCTTTATTATCTAAAAAAGGCAAATTACATTTATTGCGATAATATAAATCCTTATCCGATTGAACTGTATCATTGATTTTGCCGTTATATCCGGCATATCTATGCAAAGCCTCTTTTAATATATCCTTCTTAAATTCAAGTTGTTGTAAATATGAGGTCATCATCAAATTACAACCACCGCATTTAGAAAAATAAGGACACACCGGTTCGATTCTGTATTTACTCTTAGTTAAATACTTTTGCACTTCCCCAATATAATAAGTACCTTTATCTTCTTTTATCTCTGCTTCTACAATCTCTTCCGGTAAAGCATTATTAATAAATACCGGTTTTTTTTGATAATATGCTATTCCTTCACCGTTTATTCCGATTTTTTTTATTCTTAACTTCATCTTATCTCTCACAATTTGCTTTAAAAACTCTTAAAAAATTCTTGTAACTGATTTTTTCGATATCTTCATCGGAAAAACCCGCTTGTTTTAGTTGGAAGAACAACTCATCCATCTTAGTACAATCACTCATGCCGTTGGGAGTAGGAATACCGTCAAAATCACTACCCAAACCAATACAATCAATACCACCAACATCAGCAATGTGTTTAATATGCTCAACAATGAAAGGAATCTGATTGACTTTTGTATCCTTTGAGATAAAGCTAGGAGCAAAATTAATTCCCATTATTCCCTGATGATCTGCCAAAACTTTAATCATCTCATCGGTCAAGTTACGCGGTATATCGCAGATAGAACGGCTGTCGGAATGAGATGCCACAATAGGTTTATCACTGATATCAATAACATCATAAAACAATTTATCTGATCCGTGGGAAACATCCACAATCATTCCTAATTCATTCATTTTCTTTACAACTTCTCTGCCAAAAGGCTTTAAACCGTTTTGTTTATCGGCATAGAAAGGTGGTGTTACCATTTGATTGGGATAACCGATTTCATTTTCATAATTCCAAGTCAAAGTCATCATGCGGACACCACGATTATAAAAATGAATTAATTTATCAATATCTCCTTCAATTGCCGCACCTTCTTCAATTGTTAATAAAGAACTGAGTTTTCCCTGTTGCAGATTATCTGTCAGTTGTTGACAGTTATATACGGGAGTTATTAAGTCACTGTTTTTCTGTATTTGTTGATAATAAAAATCAATATATTTATCACAAGCAATAAACGGCTCTTTTTCTTGTTGCAGATAAATGAATATCGCAAAGCATTGCATGGCATAATTACTTTTCTGCAATTTTTTTAAAGATATATGCATGTTATTATCATATAATTCTTCGCCAAGTTTAAATAAGCCGGTGATCGTATCACAATGCATATCAATATAGTTCATATCTTCTTCCCTTTTTTCCTTCTACTTCTATTTTAGCCTTTTATCACACTTACGGGCAATAAAACTGCCAATACTTTGAATAAGTTGAACCAAAATAACCAGAACAATTACTGAAATCAACATGATTGAATACTTATAACGATAAAAACCGTAATTTATCGCAACCTTTCCCAAACCGCCACCACCGGCAATTCCGCTCATCGCTTGATAGGAAAGAATTGTGGTTATCGCAATAGTCAAATTAGACAATAACGAAGGTAAGCCTTCCGGCAATAATACTTTCCATACTATCTGTAAAGGTGAAGCACCGACAGATTGAGCCATTTCAATCAAATTTCCGTCAACTTCATTGAGCGAACTTTCAACCAAACGACAAACAAACGGAAAAGAAGCAATTGTCAAAGGAACAATGGAAGCAACAGTTCCGACCGCAGTACCTACAATTAATCTGGTTAAAGGTATAACCACAACTAACAGAATTAAAAAAGGTACTGAGCGTAAAATATTAATGATTAAATCAATAATTTTTAATATTACCGGATTAAGAGGTCTGATTCCATCCTTTTTTCCGATAACTAAAATGATTCCTAAAGGCAAACCGATTAATACGGCAAATAAAGTAGCAATCAAAGTCGAATAAATTGTCTCCCATAAAGCTAATGGGAATTGAGTGGCAACTACTTGCCAAGTTTCTTTCATTAAATCGCTATTAAGCATTGAATACCACCTCTTTGGCTATTAATCCATTACTGTGTAAATAATCTAAAACCTTGTCGGTTTGTTCCTGATTCTGTACCGATAACAACATTGATCCGTATACTTTTCCATTAATACTTTTGGTAGAAGCATAGAAAATAGAAGTTAAAGTTTGAGTCTGCGTGGTCATCTCCGCAATGATCGGTCTTTCGGTTAAAATTTCACCGTCAAATACCACTCGTATAAACTTCTTTTGTTCTTTACGATTGATAATATCATCAAATCCTTCCGGAAATACCATTTTTTTAGCCGCATTGCTTTGAGGATTGGAAAACACTTCATCCACTTTTCCGTTTTCCGCTACCGTACCGGCACTCAAAATAGCTACTTTATTACAAATACTCTCTACGACACTCATTTGATGAGTGATGATTATAATCGTAATATGCATTTTCTTATTAATATCACTCAACAATTGCAAAATGGAAGTTGTTGTTTGAGGATCTAAAGCACTGGTAGGTTCATCGCACAGAAGAACTTTAGGATCGGTAGCCAAAGCCCGAGCAATGGCTACCCTTTGTTTTTGACCGCCGGATAATTGGGACGGATAACTGTTTGCTTTATCCTGCAACCCAACCAAACTTAACAAATCCATTCCTTTTTGAATTGCTTGTTTTTTATCATGAGAACCGAGTGTTAAGGGAAATAAAACATTTTGCAGACAAGTCTTTTGTTCCAATAAATTAAAATTCTGAAAGATTAAAGATATTTCTTTACGTTTACCGCGTAATTGTTTATCATTTAAAGCTGTTAAATCGATATCATCAATCTTAATTGTGCCGCTACTGGGTTTTTCCAACAAATCAATACATCTGACAAGCGTACTCTTACCGGCACCGGACAATCCGATTATGCCATAAATATCACCATCACAAATTTTAAGATTGACATTTTTTAAAGCTTCAACTTCATTAGAATAGGTTTTTGATAAATTACTTATTTCGATCATAAATTACATCCAATGAATTCTGTTTACCGCCGTAAATTCCCATCGGCTCTACATGAATTGCTCCGATAGATACCAAATGAGTATTATTCTTCGCATTAAAGTCATTCAAATAAGGCAAATGTTGGAAATAATTGGCCATAATCGTTCCGTCTTCAACAACATTATTCGGAATAATATAGTCAGTATATTCCTGAATATCCAAAGTAATATCCTTTTTAGCCAAAATTTGTTGAGCTATTTTTAATATTTCACTGTGCGGAGTCGGAGAACAAGCGACACTTATTGTTTCACCTTTCAATGTCTCATAATCCAATGTATCATCATAACCGTCAGTAAGCTTCTCCACAACCGATACGACTGAGCCATCGTATTGTTCATTGATATAATCAGCAACTTGTTCACTCTCCATAGCAGCTAAAAAGGCTTTTACTAACGGATTATTTTCGTTTCCTTCCTTAACAACTAAAACATTGGCATAATAACTGTCCTGATTTTCGATTGCCAAAGCATCTTTAACCGGATTAATACCGGCACTGATCGCATAATTGGAATTAATGATTGCATAATCTACATCCTGTAAATAATTAGGAATTTGGGCAGCTTCAATTTCTTTAAAACTAATATTATAAGGATTTTCGGCAATATCATTAATTGTAGCAGTAATATCAGCTCCGTCTTTCAATTTAATGATATCCAAATTTTCTAATAACAATAAGGCTCTTGCTTCATTGGTGGCATCATTAGGAATCGCAATTGTCAAACTGTCATCCTTTTTGCAGGCAGTGAAAGTAAATAATAAAGTAACAAGTAATAATAATGAGATGATTTTTTTCATAAACATATTCCTCCTTAAATCATTCAAATCTTCATTGTCTGTCTCAGTGACACATTCGATCTAAATGATAGTTAGAAATTATCAGCAATTTAAGTAACTCCATAACTCTCTTTCTCCTTAAAAAACGGCCTGCCCAAGCAAGCCGTTTTTTTGTTCTTTTTCTAATGGCACTCGGACTTTAATTATACAGAAAATATATGCACATCGGCATATCCATAGCAGCCATCATCATAACAAAACTGTTTCTGTAAATCATAATCCGTCCTCCTTAGTACTAATATTACAACATGGTTCTCTACTTTTCAACTGTTTTTTGATTATTTACCATAATCTGTTGATACGGAATAAAAATATTTAATTCGTCGAATCTTTCTTTTATTAATAAACGCAATTCTCTTTCGACATTCCACTGCTGCATCGGTTTGACTTTGCCATTTAAATATATATCAACGCTACTGTTATTAAAATTGCTTATTCCATAAACATTTGGTTTATCAATAAATATTTCTGAATTATTTTTATAATAATCACTCACAATTTCCGTTAAAACTGTAATTACTTTAGCAGTATTTTCTTCATAAGATGTTGGAATTGTCAATTCAAAAAGAGCATATTGGCAATTTGTAAAATTAATTACTTCATTTATTTGACCGTTAGGAATAATAACTTTCTTTCCTTTACAATCCAAATATGTTACTCGCATGGCGATAGAAGTAACCGTTCCCTGATACTCACCTATTTTAACATAATCACCGACAGAATATTGTTTTTCAAACATCAACAGCATTCCGTTAACAACATCTTTGATAATACTTTGCACACCCAAAGAAATAATTAAGGATCCGACGGTAGCCGTAAAGAGCACATTTTCAAATACCGTACCGAAACCTAATTGCGTAAGAATTATCGCAAAAGCAAGGAAATAAACCAAGTAACGGGCTACACTTCTCGTCATTGTCATAGCAGTAACAATACTTTTTCCTTTTTGTTCATCGTCCATTTTTCGGGCTTTTTCCATTGCTTTTTTAGTGTAAGCCGATATGCGACTCATAACAAATTTAGCGATCAACCAAACCAATAAGATGATGACAATATTAATAATCAATTGTGGTATTTTCTCTTTTAAACCTGTTAAAATCTTTTCCAAATCCATTTTTAAATCCTTTGCAAATACTTATCTTTTAAAATTTGCTTTTCTTCTTTGCCGATACCAAGATAATTTTGCAGATAATTATCCATTGTTCCATACAGTGCATTTACTTCCTGAAAATACTCCTTAATATAATCGAGGTGAACCCAATCGGTATAATACTTGGCATTTTCTTGCTTTAGCTCATTAAAGTGCAAGCAATGATTGGAATACAAGTAGTCCTCTATGATGATATCTCTATCCACATCCAAAGCAGAAAGGACCAATACCGTTCCTATACCGCAGCGATCTTTTCCAACAGCACAATGCCATAATATTGTTTCCTCGTTTGTTAATACATGTTGTAAGAAATTCCTATAAGCGACAGTAGAATAATCTTGAGCCATTTGCCGATAAAATCTGATCATCCCATTTTTAGCAGTCTCAGGTGACGGATTTTGATGTTCCCAAATTTCGATTTCTTTCTCTGATTGCTTATCATGAGTGATGCCGGCAGCTCTTTCTTTCAATATTGTATTGACATACAACTTTTGTTTGCCGATTAATTTGTCGGGACTTTCCATAATTTCCTGCTTACTGCGAAAATCAACAATTGTTTTAACTCCGTACTCATCATGTAATTTTATCAAGTCGTTATCCGAAGCTCTCATCAATGAAGAACTTCGAATTAGTTTGCGTTCTTTGACTTTATATCCGTCCTTATTAACAATTCCTGCTAAATCACGAGTATTTTCTAAATTTTGCAGTTCTATTTTTTTCGAATGCATAAATAACCGTCCTTACTCGCATACCGCTACAATTAGCGGCACATACACTTCATCATCGGTATACCCGGCATGAATCGAATACAGAGGAAAATTATCTTTGCTTAGTAGTGAATAACGATCAATAGCCACAGCTAAAAAATCACCGATGGCATCTCTAAATAACGGGTGTTCATTACCGTCACCGAACAATTTACTATCCAAAACTTCCTTTTTACTCAGTAAAATGAACCATTTGCCGAACAATTCATTAAATTTATCCGCAAATTTATTAAGATATTCTTCTTTAACTTTAAAACTGCAAGCCCTTGTTTCGATAGAAGTT
The DNA here is from genome assembly GCA_030525245.1 of Erysipelotrichia bacterium. Taxonomy (GTDB): domain Bacteria; phylum Bacillota_I; class Bacilli_A; order Erysipelotrichales; family Erysipelotrichaceae; genus UBA1783. The sequence goes on along the minus strand of JAUNFB010000025.1, from coordinate 9,032 downwards.
GTTCTTTCCAACATTTGCGTAAAATCAGGATAATCTTCAATATGAATATTCTTACTGACTATATGACCGTGATCAGCAACTATAACCACCGTATCAGTCAATTCAGCGCATAATTTTTCCACTTTGTCATTGCGTTGGCGAATAATGTCTATAACTTCCGGACTGTCCGGGCCTAATTTATGCATGCTGCTGTCAGGTTCGGTATCATATACATACAAGAATTTCTTTCCTTTAATCGCGCACTGCTGTTTGATCTTCTCCAGCATATCGTCTAAATCAGTATAGTCGATATCACCGAAATGAGATATTTCATGCCCGATATAACCCTTTTGAGCAATACTTTCCGCAAGACAGGGCGTATCAAGCAGTCCGCGCATATGCGTAAATTCCGAACATGTTTCTTCTTTACCTTTTTCTTTAGATAAAAATAAAGTAATTGTTTTATCGATTGGACTGAGATATGTATCCCAACCCAACCAACAATGTTCTACCGGATTAAGTCCGGTCCTGACACTGGTTGTTGCGGCTGTCGTTGTTGCCGGAAAAACAGATGTTAATTCGTTAATTTGATTTTTTTTAAAAAAATCGTGACTGTCTAAATTTCTTTTTATTATTCTTGAACCCATTCCGTCAAATAAAATTAAAACTACATTTTCCGGTTGATTTGAAGCCAATATTTCATCAATTTGTGTTAAAGTATCATGCTTATATTCAACACCAAAATACTTTTGAACTGAACATGCCAAGTTAGTTAAACAATGTTTATAATCATTTTTTAATATCATAATATTATTTTTCCTCCCCTACAAAAAGTATAACATAAAATAAGAACTAAGTCTTTGTGTTCCATTGCATCTCATCATAATATTAAAAAACCTATAAAGTTTTTTCTTTACAGGTTTTTAAATTTTTTTAAATTACTTTAGCCTTTAATGCCCCCGCGAGCAACACCATTAACAATATATTTTCTGGAAAAGATGAAAATAATAATCATCGGTAAAACCGTAACGGTAGCGGCCGCCAACTGTAATTGTTGATTGCTTCCGGCATCGGTCATAAAGACAGTTAATCCCAGAGGAATTGTTCTGTTAATATTAGAAGTAATTGTCAAAGACGTCCATAAATAACTGTTCCAAGAAGCAATTGTATTTAAAAGAATAATTGTTACTAATGAAGGTTTAGCAATCGGAACCATTACTCTCCATAAATACTTCCAATTGCTTGCTCCGTCTATCCGCGCACTGTAATATAACGAATCGGAAATCGTATCAAAGAAACCTTTCAAAATATAAGTGTAAAAAATAGAAGTAGTAAACGGAACAATCAATACTGCCAAAGTATTGATTAATCTTAACTTTGATACAGTTTGATAATTTGTTATTACCAGCATTTCAAACGGAACCATCATAAAGCTCAAAAGACAACCGAATAAGAAATCACGTCCTTTAAACTTCAAGCGTGAGAAAGCAAATGAAGCACAAATAGTAGTAAAACTGTTGATTGTTACCGATATAACCGTAACGACAACCGAATTTAAGAAATATCTGCCAAACGGTGCCGCTTTAAAAGCTTCAATAAAATTAGAAAAGTTCAACCAATTGGAAGGTGCCCAAACAGGAGGATATGAAGAATATTCAGCAGCTGTTTTGAAAGAAGTAGCAATCATCCAATAGAACGGGAAAATCATCAACAATGCTCCAAAGATCAAAACAACATATGTAAATACATGTCCGATTTTAATTTTTTTCATACTTTCCCCTTTCTAATTCTTCGCTTTCTTTTGGATATATCTTTGCAACATCGTAAAGACAAAGATTATTCCGAACAACAAGATCGATGCAGCCGCAGCAACACCTAATTTTTTATTGCTGTAGAAAGCATTCTTAATATAATAAACAAAAGTAAATAAGTTTCGACCAGTTACACCGGCTTCTCCACGCCAGAACGGAATGACATCATTATAAACTTTAAATGATGAAATCATATTTACAATTAAAGTTAAAAAGATTGTCGGTGATAGTAAAGGCAAAGTTATGCGGGTAAAAATTTTCAATGAATTGGCTCCGTCAACTCTGGCAGCTGTATAATAAAGCGGATCAATGTTTTGCAACCCTGATAACAACAATATAATTGTAAATGGCATCATATTCCATATACCGAAGATACATATTACCCATATATTATAAGGTGCAACACCATTTGAAGCACCTAACCAGTTGATCGGATCTATTCCGAACAGACCTAAAACCCAGTTAATAACTCCGATATCGGTATTAAACATATATTTCCAAACCAATCCTACCGCAATTGCCGAAGTAACCATCGGTAAAAAATATGCCGTTTGAAAAAGAGCAATTCCTTTAATCTTCTGATTCAATAATACTGCCACAATTATAGACAGAATTGTCGCAATAGGTACAACCGTAAATACATAAGTAAAAGTATTCTTAATCGCATTTTTAAATAAAGGATCGTTTAAGACTTTTATATAATTCGCAAGTCCCCAACCATTAAATGCTCCGGACAAACGATATCCTTCTTTAAATGACATAATTACGACATTAATAATCGGATAAACCGTAAAGATCAACAATCCAACCGCAAAAGGCAACAAATAAATCAACGGTTCCCACTTACGGTTAAAAATATTAGCTTCATTGCTTTTATTTTTAACATTTTTCATCAGATTCTTGCTCCTGTCTGTTGATCAAAGAGGAAAATTCCCTTATTTCTCAACTTAATATTAACTTGTTCACCTACTTTATAAGTGTAATCATTGCTTAAATAAACTCTTATTTCACTATTTCCGACTTTAACAAAAGCTAATTCTTCTTTACCCATTGTATAGCGTTGAACAATTGTAGCTGTCATATCATGTTCATTCTGATTTAACATTATTGCTTCCGGTCTAATTCCTAAAACGACCTTTTCACCGACCTTGGCTTGCGGATTATTGATCTTAATAACATCACCGGTTTCCAAAACAAAGTTACCATCTTGATTTATAACTCCGTTCAATTTATTAATCGGCGGATTACCCAAAAATGAGGCAACAAATTCATTATGCGGATCATCGTACAATTCCTGTGGCGAATCCAATTGTTGCAATTTACCATCTTTCATTAAAACTATCTTATCAGAAATTGACATTGCTTCTTCTTGATCGTGAGTAACGAAAATGGTGGTAACACCGGTTTCCTGCTGAATACGACGTATTTCTTCCCGCATTTCCAAACGTAATCGAGCATCCAAATTACTTAACGGTTCATCAAGAAGCAACAAACGAGGATTTTTAATTAAAGCACGGGCAATAGCCACACGTTGCTGCTGTCCTCCGGATAACTCACGTGGTTTACGATTCAAATAGTTTTCGATATGAACCAACTGAGCCATTTTTTTAGCTTGTTCGTTTCTTTCTTTTTTATTAATCTTTTTTATTTCCAAAGGAAATGCGATATTCTCTAAAACAGTCATATGTGGATATAAAGCATAATTTTGGAAGCAAATACCTATTCCTCTATCCTGTGGCGGCAAATCCGTCACATCATCTCCGTCAAAAAATATTTTGCCCGAAGTGACCGGCAAAATACCCGACAACATATTCAACATCGTTGACTTACCACAACCGGAAGGTCCCAGCAAGACAACTAATTCTCCGTCTTCAAAGGTCATTGTAAAGTTGTCAACAGCCGTAACATCTCCAAATTTCTTTGTTAAATTTTCTATTTTTACACGCATATTTAATTTCTCCTTATATAAATTATATAAAAAAAAGTCTCTTAATTAAAGAGACTTTTTAACTTTAATTATTTAAAGTAAATAATTATTGAGCGATTTCACCTGCTACATAATCGTAAGCAGTTTGAATAGCTTCTTCAGCAGAAGTTCCTGCAGCAACAGCCTTCATAAGGTCTTTTAATGCTGTACGAACGTATTGAATTGCTGGAAGAGCATCAAAGCTTCCTGCAGTTTCAGGTTGTAATGCGTTTAATGTATCACTGTTAGCCATTAAATCTTTATAAGTTTGAGTTTCACGAGTTGTGCTCAAAGAAGTTTGATAGTTACATGCAACACACCAGCCGGCATTAACTTCTGCAGATGCAAAATAAGTTAAGAATTCGCATGCAGCTGCTTCTCTTTGTTCATTGCTTGAGAATACGATAACGCCTCTGTTCCAAGCAGGAGTCCAAGGAGTTCCGCCTTTAGTTTGAGGTAAAGGTGCAACTTTCCAAGATGCTTTCAAATATGGAGCACCGGCAACTGAACCGATATAGCAAGCGATATTACCGTTGTTATAATCATCTGAGAAATAGTTAGATAAAGTAGGATCAGCTAAGAATAAACCTTCTTGAACGCCTTTTTGATACCATTCGAATGCCTTAACAACTTCCGGTGTATTGAATGCACAAGAATTTGTAGTAGTATCGAAAATAGTAACACCTAATTGCATGATCATTGTTTGAGCAACGTCTGTCAATGAATCAACAGCGAATCCCCACTTACCATTGTAAGCATGAACTTTTTCTGATGCAGCATAGATATCATCCCAAGTAGCAGGAACTTCAGTTACACCTGCAGCTTCGAAAATATCAGGATTATAGAATAAAACCGGTCCTGAGAAAACGATTGGGAAGACATGCATCTTACCATCAGCAAATGAAGTAGCTTCTTTCAAAGCACCTGCATCCAAAGAATTGATTAAATCTTTGCTTAAATATTTGCCTAAATCAGCAACTTTTCCGTCTTCAACATATAATGCAGCTGTAGATGCATAGTTAATAATGATATCCGGTCCGTTACCGTTCATTACTGCATTGTATACAGTATCATCGAAGCCTTTATATTCTTGGCTTTCAACTTTTACTTCAATTTCGCCTTCATGAGCAGCATTGAAGTCAGCAGCAGCTTTTTCCAAATACTCTTTTTGAGCTTCGGTGTAAGTGTGCCAAATAGTAACTGTCTGTTTTTCTTTTGGTTGTTCTTGTTTGCATCCGAACATAGCAAAAGTCATAGCAACAGTTAACAAAACAACTAATAACTTTTTCATTTCCCTTTTCCTTTCATTATGCTTTTAGCGCATAAATACTATCGTTTAACGACAAATATATTATAACATATCATTTTTAATTTACCATGTAACATTTATTTTATATTTTAAATTTAACTGCTCCCCAAATTTTAAAATATTTCATAATAAAATGAAAGCACAAATAAGTTATAATGATATATAAAGGTCAGGTGACATTATGTATATCAGCATCAATACTATTAATGATTTAGCTTTTTCTTCATATGATTTGCAATGTGCGGAAAATATTTATTTAGATGACAGCATTCGTACATTAAGTGCGATTAAAGAAGATGATCATTCCGTAGTCGTTAAGGCCCAATTCCCTTCCGATTACTTTTTTCAGAAGCATAATATTAATTCGATGTTGCGCATCGATATGCAAACCAAACAAGCAAAATACCACTGCAGTTGTTCAAATAACTTTGATGGAAAATATCTCTGTAAGCATTGCTTATCCCTGTTGTTTTTTATCAATGAAATCAACTTTGACCTACTTCCATTTGAATATGCTCCTCACCGCAACACTTTATCACGGAAACGCGCCTCATTTTACGAACACTTAAATGACTTATCTTGCAGAGAACTGGCCGTTAAAAGAACAGCTGCTCTTTTAGAAAATCATGAGGCGGATATTTATCAACCAGAAGAGATAAACAATACCGTTCCCCAACATATCTATATTAATATGAATTACGGTATTCTGTCTTTTAAAGTCGGAAATAAAAAAAGTTACCAAATAAAATCTTTGACCTCTTTCCTAGAATCTATTGATCAAGACAGAGTTGTCAATTACGGAAAATCTTTAGCTTTCAAACATAACGAACAAGCTTTCGACGAAAAAAGTTTAAAAGCAATAAAATTAATCAGACATTTATTAACTTTGGAAAGCGCTGATTTCCGAGGCGGAAAAATAGAAGTTGACTACCACAATATTTCCGTTATTTATAATTGCCTGTCGAACTACCCCGCATCTCTGACCAATATCAATCTGTCCGAAGAAAATGAACCGATAAATTTGGAAGTTGTCAAAGAAGATAAGGAATATGTCATTAAAAATGACATTTATGACGAAAAAATTCTGGGTAGTGACGGCTTTTACCGCATTGAAAGCAATGATAAAATATCTACGATTCATCGCTATTGTGTTTTTAATAAAGACATTTATAACATGTTAAACACTCTCCGCTTTGAACATTTAATTTTGGCGGAGGAACAAATAAAACCATTTTATTATCGCTATGTCAAACCGTTATTTGGCAAAATAAATTTCGTAAATTATCCTTATATTGAAGATATCAATGAAACAAGAACCATTTTAAAGGGTATTATAAATGATGAAGGAATAATTGAATTTGTTTTGAATTGCGAGTATGATGACAATTCTACCAAAAATCCGTTAGTAGACAAAGGTAATTATTCCAACCAGGTAAACAAAATCATCAATACTCTCCAACAATACGGAACCAAAAATATTGATAAATTTTCTCTAAACAGTGACGACAACAAAACCAAAGATTTTATGCAAAACATTTTACCTTTGATAAACAGAGATGTTGAAGTATATTTGTCCGACGCTTTATTAAACTACGGTAAAAAGCAAAAATATAAATTAACTGTCGGCTTAACATATCACAATGACCTTTTACATGTAAATGTTTCAAGCATTGATATTCCGGCCGATGAATTAAGCAATGTTTTAAGAGCCTATCAGAAAAAACAAAAATTCTATCGATTAAAGGATGGTGATACCATCTCACTTTATTCCGATGAGTTACAACAATTAAATGATTTAATGAATACTTACGGCATAACCGCCAAAGACTTAAAAAAAGACGATATAACTCTTAATCCTTACCGAGCAATGGCTTTAGCCGAGGAAAAAGAAAAGAATTTAACTATAGAAAGAACAACTCAGTTCGATAAATATTTAAAAAATTTCGCTAAAGTAAAAGATGATGATTTCCATATTTCCGAAAAATACAATGATATATTAAGAGATTATCAGAAATTCGGCGTTGAGTGGATGCATCACCTAAAAAAATTAAACTTCGGCGGAATTCTGGCCGATGATATGGGTCTAGGAAAAACCTTGGAAGTTATCAGTTTATTGGAGAGCGAAAAAGCTCAACTAAGTATTGTAATTTGTCCGGCATCGTTAATTTTCAATTGGAATGATGAAATTAAAAAGTTCAATTCCTCCTTACGGACATTACCGATATACGGCAACAAAGAACATCGTGATAAGTTGATACAACAAGCAACTGATTATGATTTATTGATAACTTCTTACGACTATTTGCGCAATGACATAGCGCAATATGAAAAAATAACATTTGACACCGTTATTCTCGATGAAGCGCAGTATATTAAAAATCAAAAAACAAAGAATGCCGAAAGTGTCAAAATGTTAAAAAGCAAGCATCGCTTTGCTTTAACCGGTACACCGATTGAAAATTCCTTAGCCGAATTATGGAGCATATTTGACTTCTTAATGCCGGGATATCTGTTTACTTACAACTATTTCAAGACTAATTTTGAAAACAACATCATCAATCAAGATGATGAAAACACAAAAAATAGGCTTAAAAATATGATCGCACCTTTCATTTTACGGCGCAATAAAAAAGATGTGCTGACCGAGTTACCGGACAAGGAAGAACACACCATCACTATTGATTTCAGTGAAGAAGAAAGAAAAATTTATCTAGCTAATCTCATTCAAGTCAATAAGCAATTACAACAGGAGTTGAAAAGTGAAAACTTCGATAAAATCGCTATATTGGCGATGATTACAAAGTTAAGGCAAATATGTGCTGACAGCCGTTTGGTATATTCTAACATTACCAATGTTTCCTCTAAAATAAGCGGTTGTTTGGAACTGATTCAGACATTGAAAGAAAACAATAAAAAGGTGCTGTTATTTTCCGGTTTTACATCTGCTTTAGACTTGATTGAAGAAGAATTAAACAAAAATAATATTTCTTATCACAAGTTAACCGGAGCAACAAAAAAAAAAGACCGCCACTCTATGGTTGAAAGTTTCCAACGAGGAGATGTCGATGTTTTTCTGATTTCTTTAAAAGCCGGAGGAACAGGTCTCAACTTAACCAAAGCAGAAGCAGTAATTCACTTCGACCCTTGGTGGAATATCAGTGCTCAAAATCAAGCAACCGACAGAGCTTACAGAATCGGCCAACATAACAATGTACAAATTTATAAAATGATAATTAAAGACAGTATTGAAGAAAGAATGCTTTTACTTCAAGAAAAGAAAAAAGAATTATCGGATACTTTCATTGAAGGAAATGAAGGAAAAGTCATGAAAATGGATAAAAAGGATTTCGAAGAATTATTATCTTATAAATAAAAAATACAGTCTATTCCAAATCAGTTTTAAAACTGATTTGGAATACTGTAACAGTGTTTTATATATTTTTAAAAAAATTGTTGCATTTTATCCGACAATAGTATAGAATAATTCTTGCGAGTAGTGATGGTGGTTCCTTAGCCAAGTGGTAAGGCAACTGACTGCAACTTAGTAACCACCAGTTCGAATCTGGTAGGAACCTCCACAGTACGCAGATGTGGTGAAATGGTAGACACGAGGGACTTAAAATCCCTTGATAGAAATATCGTGAGGGTTCAAGTCCCTCCATCTGCACCATTTGATATTATAGTTAATCGATAGATTAACTTTTTTTATCGCCTTAAACGGTATGAGTTAATTTGACAATTATCCCTCAGATATCTATAATTTGTTAAGAATTGAAAAGAGGTAACAGCATGAACCTTACCGATAAAAAAGTATTGGTTGTCGGTTTAGCCCGCAGTGGACTGGCCGCAATTAAATTATTACATCAACTTAACGCAAATATCACATTATCCGAAGCTAAACCGGTAGATAAAATAGAACAAGCCGCTTATTTAAAAAGTATCGGTGTCAATATCGTCAATCAAGAAA
>JAUNFB010000060.1 GCA_030525245.1 Erysipelotrichia bacterium | reverse complement strand
CTGTAGGTTTTTGCGTAACGCCTGTCAAACCATTCCAAGCAACTCCATTTTTGTATTTTCCATTTGAATCAATTTTATATAGAACTCCTTTAGAAACACCGGTTTCATAATAGCGCTTACCGGTTTCGTCCCATTTCAAAGCTGTCATTTAATTTTCTCCTTTTTAATAATAAATTTTAAAAATACTATAGTAGAGACCGTTTTTGGCATAACGTTTGACAAATAAAAATAAACATTTAGTACTTCGTTCGTTTAATAAATTATCAATCATTTTGTCATCACCGTCTCTACTAATATAATTTACGGTGTATTCTTTTGAATTTAGATAATTAAGGTTATCTGCTTGTTTTTGCTTTATATCAGACAAAGAATAAATAAAACAAGGATAATCAATTTTCATACTTTCCGGTGGCTGAAAATAAACTTTTCCGTTGTTTCCAATGATTTCTCTTAATTTATTATCAAGATCTAATCTACTTGCCATTATAAACACCACCTAAAGTTATAGTTATCCTTGGATAAATTATTTCCACGTTGCTTACTTTCCAAAATACACCCATAAATTCCAAATACCTAATATAAGAGAGATTTTCTTTTAAAAATGGATCTATTAAAACACTGAACTGATTAGAAACAATAAAATTGTCATTTAGACTATCAGAACTTTCAATTTTGTATGCTTTTTTTAATATGTTAAACTGATACTTTTTCTCAGTTGTAACTTCCGACCATACAGATGGTAAAGTTTCCTCAGTGCGGATAAATCCGATCGTTCCATAATATTTTTCCATTTAAAAATCTCTCCTATTTTGAATTATTTCATAAAGATAATATTAGCCATTATCTCCAGTATTTTTACCCGGGTTTGCCGGTGTCACATCGACTTCGATAGCAATTGCAGCGTATGGTTTTGTAATTGCTCCAGAGCAACGTGTTTCAATCAAGTAAGCATAGCGGTTATAATCGATGTCAAAGTCGTCAAACATGTTAACTTGTCCGCCCTTATCTGCGCCAATGTTATAATCTTTCAGCGAGAAGATCAATCCTAACAACTTGTGCTTCTTAGAATTCTTATCGGTTCTTACCTGATTAGCCATTAATGGAACTTCATAAATCTTATTAACTCTTAATGCTTTTGCTAAATCATCAATGGAATTGTAAATGTTTCTTCCATTTGTATCTTTAGCCAGCAACATAGTTGTCAATGTGTCAGGATCAAAGAATGCAGACGGATTTCCAGAACCCTTATAGTTAACACGGGCTCTTAATGCACCTTCAATAATAGCATCCGCCTGTTGAGCATTCGTAGCATTGTCTGCAATTACTACATCTTTGTGAATTGTGTAGAAATCATCATCTGTCCATACAGGTCTGATATGAGTTTCATCAATCTTGTCATCACCTGCGGCTCTTCCATCACCAATTAATGCAGCTCTTGCAATTTCTTCGTTTAACAGAATTCTCATTTCAGCCTTAATCCAAGCTACTACATCAAAATCTGTGATATCAAGAATATCATCACGATGCAATTTTTGTAACTTGTATACAGTTTGCGGATCAGTCGTTCTCTTAAGCAAAGTAATAACTTCTTCAATTTTTTGTTTTCCCTTAATATAACCTTTAGCTCTTGCCTCATCTGCTGTAATGTCAGCATAAGTCGTTCTAATTCTTGAGAATGGTGTTTTATGTGCTCCATCCCAGAAAGCACGAACCCACTCGTCATCTCTCTTAACAAGTTCAGGGTCTTTCATCAACTGCTTGTAATCAGGGAATAAGTAATTAATATCCGAAACAGAATGCTCAATTACATCTGCATAAGATGCAAATGCTGTCTTTAAACTTCCGCAACGTTTAGCATTATCAAAAATATCTTGCATGTCAGCATGGCTAATTGAGTTTCCTCTGTTCATATCTTCACCTTCGAATACGTTGTATTTCATATAATCGTCATAACCTCCTTCATCATATGAATGTGACATTTCTTCATCATTTTCTTCGTCTTCATCGTCATCATCACTCTCATTTTGAACTTTTTTGTTCTTTCCTTCTTCTGCCGCTTTTCCAACTAAGAAATACAATACTTTTTTTTGTTCTTCGTTCAAAGAATTAACGATTTTCTTTAATTGTTTTGGATCAAAATTTTCATCTTCAGTTGCCGCATGTTTAATTGCTTTTGCATTACCACCAGATTTAGCAGCCATAGCAACCAAATAGTACAATGCGTTCAATTGTGTTTTACTAAATGTCGCTAATACATCCTTAATGGTTCTTTCATTACTATTGTTTTTATCCATTTCTTCTGTTTCCTCCTCATTATCTTCGTGAGATAGCGAATCAACATCTAAATCTTCATCTGTATAAATTGTTGCTTCATAATTAATCTCACTATAACTTCCATCGCTATGTTGTAATACAGGATAATCAATAGTTGCACCTGGATTTGCTCCGGCTAAAACCAAACTGACTTCTCTAATTATTCCATGTAAAACATTTGCTCCTTGATGCTGCAGTCCATTAGCGTAAATGCTTAAAGACTTAACATCGCCGTGTTTAACCAATTCCTTAGCTTGAATGGCTTTTGGACTGGAATTAAATGAACAATAAGCATAGACTCCATCTGCTCTGTTTTCCAACAAAGCGTGACCGATAACATTTTCCGGAGAATTATGCTGATGCTGCCATACCAATGGGACTGTTTGACCGTCGTTATCTATGAAAGCATCTCTTAAAATTGTTCTTCCATCGGAGCATCTTAGATTGTTTTTAGTAGCCCAACCACTAAAATCATACTTCTCTCTCATTTTGAATTTCTCCTTCTAAATTAGTGTCCTCATAACCATACGGATCAACTTCTTCTTGATACGGTTGATCGGTTTCGTATTCTTCAGACCTATTTAAGTTCTTATTTCGTAATTCATCTGCTTTAGGGTCGTCAGAAGGAACATAACCTATAATCTGACGTATTTCATTACTTGATAAGATCTCATTTCTTGTAAATTTATCAGCAATCTCGGCAAGTTGACTTACCGGAACCAATCTAAATGGCTTGCTAAAGAATTCGATTGATTGACCTTGAGTTCTTGCTGTTTTTGTCAAGAACTTTCTGACCATTTCGTCTCGTATTGCAGACATAATTGGTTCGATTGTTCGATTGTTGTAATTTAACATTGTTTTTTCATCAGCCGTACCGTCAAAGACATCTTTTGGCATTCCAAGTTGACTATAAAGATTCTCTCTTAAATATTTAATTTGTTCCAGCAAATTGTTTTCCAAACCTCTATTTATTTGAGTTATCTTTTCTGTTCCATCAATATAAGCAATTCCATATTTAGAATCTATTAACTGCCTTTCAATTTCTTTTGTTCGGTCGTAAGCTTCTTTTTTCTTTATTTCGGATCTAACAGTGTAAGGTAGATGAATGAACATATTCAGTTTACCTGAACTCGATATTTCATCTACAACATCCAGCATACGCATTTTTCGGATTAACCGTTGAGCCGTTGAATTCGGGGTATTCATTATTGAATAAAAAGGGTTCTCGATGATAGCACAAGATCTCTTTGCTATAACAACATCTTCCTTCTTTCCAGTTTTCTCATTATATAAATTAACTTTTACATGACGAGGATACCATTCAATTATCTTTCCGACTCGCATGTTTTCGATTTTATAAAATTCGGATGTTGATGCGCTAACAGTGGCTTCTATCGGAACAATTGCTACACATCCTTCATCGAGCATAGACATAACAACATCTTGTATAAAAGCTCTTCCGGTTTGATCTATATTTGCTTCAAGATTCAAGCAATTATTTAATTCATCCGGAATAATCTCTTTAAAACGTCCATTTTCATCTAATCTAACATGATTTATAGCTATTGCAGAGACGTCTGTTGCTATTCTGTTATAAATTGTTGAAATATCTGTTCTGTCGTTTCCGACACTGATTTGGTATCGCCCTTCGTTCACCGTGGATCCGTAATCATAATAAATCGGTGCATCCCGACCTAAAAAAGCATTCCACGAATGCTGTAATCTTTCTAAAAATTTCATAATTTTCTAAATTATTCTTCTTTCATTTTTTTTGTTATAGTTATATGCCGCTGCAGTCACAACTGAGCCAGTTATTAACAAATTCACAAATGTCATTCCACTATAAATTATAGCATTGTAACCTTTAGTTTATCATCCATTAATATAAATTCCATATTTTTTAGTTTCTTTGAACCTCTGTTTAACATCTTTTGCATTAATTTCTTCAACATTCATATTCATGATATCATTAAGAGTTTTAGTCCATTCATTTATGGCTTTTTCAGCATGATCATGTGCTCGTTCCCAAACTCTTCTTTCATCATCACTAATCAAGTGATAATTTTCCGTTTGTTCGTCATCTCCATCAACCAATATATTATGCATAGCCATACCAGTTTTTAGAACACGATTGGTATCATCTAATGTCGTTGTATTGATTTTCAGATTCTTTTTAACTAAACTTAAATATTTTTTTTTGCATTTTGAGCTTTTACAATCTTCATTGCTTCTCGGCCTCTCTCCATAAATCCTAAAGACTGCCACCATCCAGCTTTCTTTTCTGAGGCAGAGTGATCTTTTGCATCTAAAGGGTATGGAGGACCGTTCTTTTTGCCCCACTTCATGCCTAAGATGCCGTGGTGATAGAGTTCTTTAGCGTATTCTTTATTGTTTAAGTAATTCATTGTTTTTCTCCTATTTTGTTTCAATAACTTTCTTTGGAGATATTATTTCTGAAATAAATCCTTTTCCTTTTTTTATTATAAAAGAAGAACCAGCTGTTATAATAGCGGCAACCGCGGCTGTACTAACTTTTTCAAGGATACCATTAGTTATTTTATAACCTAAATCTGTTTCTTTTTTTACTCTTTTAAATTGATTATTAAGATTATTCCTGTATATAACATCTTTCATTTCTTTATTCGAAAGTGTTTTTGGATCTTTATTCAGATTTTTCCTATAACTCTCATAATCAGAACTATTTTTACTATATCTTTCTCTTCCTTCAGCCATTAAGCTTCCATCTGGATTCTGATATCTTCTGACGCCCCACTTCATGCCTAAGATGCCGTGGTG
>JAUNFB010000024.1 GCA_030525245.1 Erysipelotrichia bacterium | reverse complement strand
ACACGAATACTAAACAGTCCGTTATCGCAATGCCGGGAGCAGTTTGCAAATTATTTAAAAGGGAAACTTTTGTTAAGTACGAATTAGAATTTTTGCCGGGAAGATATTTTGAAGATAACGCGATTATTCCTGTGGCCTGTGCTTTAGCCGGGAAATTTTCCTATATACAAAAACCTTTATATTATTATCGCCAAAGAGAAGGATCGGCTTTACATGCAGAATATAATAGCGGTTATGAAGCAATTTTTGATTCCCTAAATAATTTATATAACAAATTTGTCAAATATGATATTATTAATGAGTACGCGAATGAAGTGGAATATATTTATATCGAGTACTTATTGCATGCAGCTAATCTGAGATTTTTATATTTTGATAAGAATGAGAATATTGAAAAAGTTGCTGATGTAATGCATGAAAAATATCCGTATTATTATAAAAATAAATATTTTCTAAAGGAAAATATCAAATATCGGATTGTCTGCAATTTATTCTATAGAAGAAAAACAAAAATACTAAAACTGATTTTGAAATAAGGTGATGGGAAATGGAAAGATTAGAAATTATCAGTTGTAATGCTGAGGAAACAAAACGATTAGCTACATGTTTGGCTCCTCTGTTGGAAAAAGGTAGTTTGATTACTTTATCCGGTCAATTAGGTGCAGGTAAGACAACTTTTACTCAAGGTTTAGCTGTCGGTTTGCATATTAAAAAGCATGTTACATCTCCTACCTTTACTCTGTTAAAGATTTATCAAGGAGACTTGCCGCTTTATCATATCGATGCCTATCGTTTGGAAGGTTTAAATCAAGATTTAGGTTTTGAGGAATATATTGATGGCGATGGTATTTGTGTAATCGAGTGGAGCAATTTTATTGCGGAATTATTACCGCAACAGTATTTGAATATCGAAATTAATATTTTGGATAACGATTGCCGTCAGCTGATATTTAAAGCCAAAGGAAAAAAATATGAAAGGATATTGGATCAATTATGTATACAGTAGGAATAGATACTTCACATTTATATTTGATTATTGCTTTGATGGATGATAAGCAAATTGTAGACCAATATATAGAGCCGTGTTTGAAACAACAATCGGAATACTTAATTCCACGCTTAAATGAAATGCTGAACAACAATAAATTGACTGTCAGTGATATTGATCAGTTTGTAGTAACCGTTGGTCCAGGATCATATACCGGGGTCAGAATTGCGATGACATTGGCTAAAGTTATGGGCTCGATTGTTGGGAAGAAAGTTTATACATTGTCCACTTTACAGTTATATGCCGGGAAAAGCGATGCGCTTGTTTTGCTGGATGCTCGGGCAAATCGTTGTTATGTCGGAAGATATCGTGACGGTCAACCATTGCAGCCGGATTGTATAATGACTAATGATAAGATAAGAGAAATTTTAAATAAAGATATCTCCCTGATAGGTGATTTACATTTATTTGGCAAAGAGGATAATTATCCGCATCTAGCAGAAAATTTCTTTTTGTTAAAGGATGGATGGCAACCGGTAGAAAACATTGATGTTTTAACTCCTATTTATTTGAAGAGTAATAGGGAGTATCTGAATAAATGATCAGGAAAATGACCGAACAGGATTTGAATGCCGTACTGAAAATCGAAAAAGAAAGTTTTTTTGATTATTGGAATAGAGAACAGTATTTATATGAATTGCATGAAAATCCTTATGCCGAACTATATGTACTGGTAATTGATGATAAGATTATCGGTTATTACGATTTGTGGATAATTTTTGATCATGCCGAGATTGCTAATATTGCGATTAGTTCCGAATGGCGCAATAAACATTATGGAAAAAAATTGATGGAAGATATTGAAGAAAAGGCAATAGAAAATAATTGCGAAACAATTTCACTTGAAGTCAGAGTTTCCAATCTTTCGGCGATAAAATTATATGAAAACAGTGGATTTATAACAATCAATACGAAAAAAAATTATTATAAAACTTCCCGAGGATATGAAGATGGGTATTTTATGATGAAAGGAATATAAAATGAAAGATGTAATTATTTTAGCGATAGAATCCAGCTGTGACGAAACAGCTTGTGCGATAGTAAAAAACGGTAAAGAAATACTATCAAGTAAAGTGACAACACAAATTGATGTGCATACTTTATATGGAGGAGTTGTGCCGGAAATTGCCAGTCGAATTCATGTGGAAAATATTTCGATTATAATCAAGGAAGCTTTGAAGGAAGCGAATATGTCGGTCGATGATGTTGACGCAATTGCTTTTACTCAAGGTCCGGGACTTATTGGCTCTTTACATATCGGTGTTTTGGCTGCCAAGACATTGGCTTGGGCTTACAACAAGCCGTTGGTTCCTGTTCATCATTTGAGCGGGCATATTTATGCTAATGCTTTTGTCGGCGATTTACAATTTCCTTTATTGGCATTAGTTGTCAGTGGAGGTCACAGTGAATTGGTTTATATGAGACAGGATTATGATTTCCAGGTTATCGGTTCAACTTTGGATGATGCTATCGGAGAAGCATATGATAAAGTCGGAAGAGTTTTGAACTTGCCTTATCCTGGTGGTCCGAAAATCGATAAACTGGCTAAAGAAGGCAAACCAATCTATAAATTACCGAAACCTAAAGTTGATAGCCCTTTGGACTTTTCTTTCAGCGGTTTAAAGAGTGCTATAATGCAGTCAATTAGTCGCTTGGAAAAAAAAGGAGAGCAATTAAATGTTGCTGATATGTGTTGTTCTTTTCAAGAAACAGCTTTATCGGCATTGTGGGACAGAGTAGAATATGCTTTGAATATTTATGATGTAAAGCAATTTGTTTTAGCTGGTGGAGTGGCTGCTAACAGTCGTTTAAGGGAAATTGTCCAAGAGAAAATGGAAAAAGATCATCCGAATATTTCTTATATTATTCCACCTTTGAGATGTTGCACCGATAATGCGGCAATGATTGGTGCCAGCGGTTATATTGCCTATCAAAAAGGTATCAAAGCGGATTATTCTGTTGGAGCAATGGCTTCAATGGATTTGGACAATCATTTTGATTAAAAAAAGCATTCACTTTAAAGTGAATGTTTTTTATAAACACATTAGAAGATAAAGTAAGGCGACAAGCGGTAATAAGAGATATAAATAGATGCATTTAACAGGGCATATTTTATAAATCTTTTCCAGTACGCTGTTTGTCGGCTCAACAGTAAACATATAGTTAGCTTCAGGGTAAATATTACGACGCAATAAGATATTGATTGTATGTACCAGTAAAACTATGATGATGCATAAGATGATTATTTCTTTGAGAATATGGAAATTAGGATTGAATAAGCCTAAGGTTTTGAACGATAAATTGATGATGATAAGCAGGCCGTGATAACCGTAAAAGCCTAAAGCACGGCAAGAAAATAGCGGAATATCGACAAAGTTTTCTTCCGGCATAAGATAGGCCATTAATGCACCGACTGTTCCGACACAATAACAAAAGCCCATAAAAGTTTGGTTGTTATATTTCGTTGCGCAAAAAGCCAGTATAGAACCGATGTTGCAAAGATAGAGAGGAAGTTCGTTCCAAATATTAAAATCAAAGTTGTCATCTTTAGACATTGTGAATTTATAAATGAAAAGATAGATCAAATTGAAGATGCTGAAACCTTTCATGAAATGCATGATTTTATCGATCGGTTGAGTTCCGATTGTAAATTTAAGAATAATTACAATTACAAATTGCAAAGAAAGGATTGTCCACCAAACTTTATTAAATACGGAAATGTTTAACTTTTGCTTGCTCATATAAAATATCATATCACATAAGTTCTTTTTGATAAATATGAAAGTGCATAATAGGATAAAATGCCGGTAATTTAATGATTTGGAATATAAAACAAAAATATTAGTTAAAAATGTATATTTTTTAACAAATTTGTGTTATATTCTTCTTGTGGTGATTCGAATGCAATTTGGTAAAATTGTTCCTAAGGCTACTATGCAAAGGTATCCTATTTATCTTAAAGCTCTAAGAAAGTTGGCGTCAAATAATGTTGACAGAGTTTTATCTAGCGATTTAAGTGATTTGGTCAATATTGCTTCCACAACAATTCGCCGTGATTTATCTTTTATCGGCTGTTTGGGAAAGCAGGGATATGGTTATAATGTCGATAAATTGATTTCCACTTTCAACGATGTTTTAGGAACCGGCTTTGATGAAAAAATTGTGCTTATCGGTGTCGGTAATTTGGGACAGGCATTATTGAATTACAATCGTTGGGATTATGTTGTCGGAGAAATTGTGATGGCCTTTGACATAAAAAAAGAACTTATCGGTAAAAAAGTAAAAGGAATACCGGTATATGATGTTGAAGAATTGGAAAAGAGAATTCCCAAAAATTGTCGGATAGCTATCGTGACTATCAGCGGTGATGCTCAACAGATCGTAGATCGTTTGCATCAATGCGGAGTAATAGGTCTAATAGATTTTACGCATACCCATATTCAAGTGCCAAAGGGCATGATTATTAAAACAGTGGATATTGTTACTAATATCCAGGAATTAGTTTTTGAAACCAATACTTTAAAAAAATTTCAATAGCGATGAGCAAAGAATAAATTGAAAGAAAGTTCTACAGAGAAAGGTTGTTTGCTGAGAAACCTGAACGAGTAAATCAAGGCGGAACACTTTGTAAGCTGAATCGGAGAAATAGCAGTAGACGATTCCGTAATCAGGCGTTAACTGAAAAGAGACCAAAAGAGGATGGTACCGCGGTTATTTACGCTCCTTACATAGGAGCGTTTTTTTGTAAAAGGAGAGATGATTATGTTTGAATTTATGACTATCAGAGAGTTGTATGATCTTGTTAAAGCTAACAATGTTTTGGAAATTGACAGTTTAGAGTATGTCCAACTGCAAGGATGGGTAAGAACCAACCGTTTTAACGGATCAGTCGGTTTTATTGAATTGAATGACGGAACTTTCTTTAAAAACTGCCAGTTGGTTTATACAGATGCGTTACCTAATTTGCAGGAAATCAGTAAGTGTTTGACCGGTACGGCTTTAACCGTAATTGGAAAGTTTAAGCTGACTCCGGAAAATAAACAACCGTTCGAATTAGAACTGACCGAAGCAGTTATTGAAGCTCCATGCACCAATGATTATCCGTTGCAGAAAAAGAGGCATTCTTTTGAATATTTGCGTGATTTAGCTCATTTGAGGGTGAGAACCAACACTTTCAGTGCGGTATTTAGAGTCAGAAGTGTTTTGGCCATGGCTATTCATGAATTTTTACAAGATCAAGGCTTTGTATATGTTCAAACTCCGATTATTACTTCTAATGATGCTGAGGGAGCCGGAGAAACTTTTACGGTAACAACTCGTAAAGATGACAAATATGATGAAGATTTCTTTGGTAAAAGAGCATCGTTGACCGTATCCGGACAATTGCACGTTGAAGCTTATGCTTTGGCTTTCCGTGATGTATATACTTTCGGTCCGGCATTTCGAGCAGAAAATTCCAATACTAAGAAGCATGCTAATGAGTTCTGGATGTGTGAACCGGAAATCGCTTTTGCCGATTTAGAAGATGATGGAAGATATGATCAAATCTTGTATTCAATATGTATTTGATAACTGTCCGGAGGAAATGGAATTTTTTAACAATATGATTGATAAAGACCACACTTTGATAGAAAGATTAAAGCAAGTATTAGGAACTCCTTTTGCTCGTATTGAATATAAAGATGCTTTAGATGAATTGAAAAAAGTCGAAGACAAATTTGAAAATAAAGTGTTCTGGGGTATGGACATTCAAACAGAACATGAAAAATATTTAACCGACAAATATGGACCGGTATTTGTGATGAATTATCCGAAGGAAAGTAAAGCATTCTATATGCGTTTGAATGATGATGATAAGACAGTCGCTGCAACAGATTTACTGATGCCGGTTGTAGGAGAATTGTGCGGCGGTTCGCAGAGAGAAGAAAGATATGATGTCTTATCTAAACGTATGGATGAAATGCATGTAGCTAAAAAGTCATTGCAATGGTATCTGGATTTGCGCAAATATGGTTGCTGCAAGCATGCCGGATTCGGAATCGGTTTTGAAAGATTCTTGATGTATATCACTTCGATGGAAAACATTCGTGATGTATTATCTTATCCGCGTACACCGAAAAATCTTGAGTTCTAATTAATGTTGAGGAAGCGAGAGCTTCCTTTAATATTTTTATTTTTACTTTTTTTTATTTGATATTATAATATAGGCGTGGAGGCTTGAAAATTATGAATACGAAGAAAAAGAAACTCAAAATAAAATGGAAAACGGCTGTTCCGGCTTTGATATGCCTGATATTATTTATATATTTATGTGTTTCTCTGCTAGTCGGCTTATTCACAGCTTCCGGTAAAGACATAGATATCTATAAAATCGGCAATCTTTCAGGTAAAAAAACATTGGAAGTTGTAAACCATGAGGACAGACAAAATCCTGTAATGGTTAAAGATTATAATTTTTACGGTGAATCATTAAATTTTTATTTTGACACATACAGTCAAACAATTAAAAAAAGCGAAACTTTAAACGGCAAAAATGTGATCTTAAAAGATTTGTTGAATGATAAAAATGTTATTAAGTTTGAAAAACTTACTGCCAAAATTGATAATCAGATACGATTAGAAAATATTCCCGATGGGTTTTATGCTTTGTATTTGCAAGAAGGGGATACAACTTCACGCTTGTATTATGATTCCGTTATCGCTTATGACAACATTATCTATACGGTCAGAAGTAACGGCAGTTCTAAAAAAGTAGAACTTATCGGTGACAAAACTTTATTTGATGGTGATAAGAACAAAGATGTTTTGGATAACAATTATTTGTATTTGAAAGTTACAACAGTGAATGATGATGAAAATAAGCAATACGATATTGCTATTTCGACAGCACCTGCATTGGTATACGAAGGGGTATCTTTGGAAGGGGTAGAAGAAAACGGCATAATTGAGGCGCAAGAATTATATGATGTCGCTCAAAAAATAAAAACCGCTTTAGAACAAAAGGGTTTAAAGGTTATCATTTTAAAAGATGAATACAATCAGGATATACCTTTCTACGGTGCCGGCGGAGTTTTAAACAAAGCCTACAGTAGTAAAGCAAAATATATGTTGCATTTGGATATGGATGAATACGGAAATAAATCTTTATTATATTCTTCTTATTCGTCTGGTTTGTTGGCAAAATCCGTCTTTGAAGATTTGTTTAAAGATACCGCCATATATCCTTCGAATGAATATTTACAGACTTGCGCTTTAGCAGATGACAACATCAGTGATTTACAATATGAAATAAGAGAAGCAGGCGGTGTTGTACTGGCAGCCGGTACTTATTCGGAAAGTTCGCAGAAAAATTATAGCTTTGCCGGTAATAACAAATTCGGTATAGATACCATTCAAATTATTACCACCAATATTAATGACAGTGATGATGTAGCTGTTTGGCAACAGAATAAAGAAAAGATTGCTTCGGCAATTGCACAAGGAATTTGTGATTTCCTGAATTTAAAAACGGAGTAGTATGTTATTAAAAATAAATAACGGAAAAAAAGAGTTTTCCGGTGAAACATTATTTGAAAATGTTAATTTTGAAATAAGGGGTAATGAAAAAGTTGCGATCATTGGTCGTAACGGTTGTGGCAAGACAACTTTATTAAAAATAATCATGGGTGATGAACAATTGGATGAGGGAACAATAACCATTGGAAGCAATGTGACAATTGGATTATTATCTCAAAAGGCTTTTCATGATGAAAGCTTAACTGTTCAAGAGAGTTTCGATGAAATATACAGTCATATATTGGAAACAAAAAGAAAAATGGAAGAAGTGGCATTGTTGTTGGAAGAGGATTATTCCGATGAATTGTTGAGACAGTATGCTGCTTTACAACAACAATTTGAAATAAATGATGGTTATAACTACAATCAACAACAAATGATTTTATTTACCAAATTTGGTTTTAGCATGGATGATCTGAATAAACGTATCAGCGAATTTTCCGGCGGACAAAAAACTCGTTTAGCTTTTGTGCGCTTATTATTGGAAAAACCGGATATATTGCTTTTAGATGAACCGACCAATCATTTGGATATGGCTACCATCGAGTGGTTGGAGGGATATTTGTTGAAATATCCTAAGGCGGTCGTTGTTGTCAGCCATGACCGAATGTTTATGGATAAAATAGTATCGGAAGTTTACGAATTTGAATTCGGTAAGTTGAATCACTATGTGGGTAATTACACAAAGTATGTAGAATTGAAAAAGCAGGAATTTGAGCGACAACAAACAGCTTATAAAAATCAACAGGAAGAAATCAAAAGGTTGGAAGAAGTTATTGAGAAATTCCGCTATAAGAAAAACAAAGCTGCTTTTGCTCAAAGCAAGATTAAGTATTTGCAACATATGGAAAGAGTTGAAAAACCGGTATCCGATAAAAGAAAAATGAATTTGAACTTTGAAAAAGCCATAAAAGGCGGAAATACTGTCTTGACTGTGGAAGATTTGGTCATCGGTTATGATAAACCTTTATGTAATATAAATATGCAGGTAATGGCTCACGACCGAATTGCGGTTATCGGTCCTAACGGTTTAGGTAAGAGTACCTTTTTGAAAACAATTATGGGACTTATTCCGCCTATTTCCGGCGATTTTATGTATGGGCATCAAATAACAGTTTCATATTTCGATCAGAGTTTGGCACAAGTGGATTCCGATAAAACAGTTTTGGCAGAATTATGGGATTTATATCCTGACTATGATCACAGTCAAATTCGAAAAATACTAGGCAGTTTCTTGTTTACCGCCGATGAAGTTTTTAAAACTTGTAATGTATTAAGCGGCGGTGAAAAGGTGCGCTTATCTTTATGTAAAATGATGCTTTCCAAAGCAAATTTGCTGATTTTAGATGAACCGACCAATCATTTGGATATCGGAGGTAAAGAAGCTTTAGAAAGTGCTTTGCTCAATTATGACGGAACAGTTATTTTTGTTTCTCACGATCGCTACTTTATCAATAAATTGGCTACTAAAATATTGTATGTTGGCGGTGATAAAACGCAATTTTACCAATTAAATTATCAAGAGTATATGGATAAATTAAGCGGAATTACAATCGCTAATAAACAGCAAGAAACACCGAAAGCCGAGAAGAAAGTAGACAGTAAAGTCGAAAGAGAAAACAGAAAAAAAGTTGAAGCATTGGAAAGGCAGATAGAAAAAGCGGAAAATAAACTTGAACAGCTGAGGGAATTGCGTTACGATGAAAATTATTATCACGATTACCAAAAAATGAATCAATTGAATGAAGAGATTGATGAACAGGTCAACGAGGTAAATCGTTTGATGGAATTGTGGGAAAAATATGCCTCATGATTATATTTTGCAGAGAAGCAAACGCAAAAGTTTAACTTTAAAGATAAAAAACGGACAAGTTATTGTTTGTGCTCCTTTGCATCTTTCAAAGTCGATAATTGATAAGTTTGTTGAAGATCATCAAACTTGGATTGCGGATAAATTGAGCAAAAAAACAATTAATGTTGGTTTTAATTTGCTTAACGATGATAAAATTTACTTATTAGGTAAGCAAGTAAATTTAAAGATTATCAGCAGTGAAGAGGAAAAAGTGTTGCTTAATGATGATTGTTTAATAATAAAAGGAAAAAATATGAATTCCGTAGCGAAAATTTTATGCAACTATTTTGCCGAGATAATTAATCTTCGCGTTGATAAGATACAAAAAGAATTAAGCATTGATTTTTATGTCAATTACAAGTTTTACAGAAGTCGTTGGGGTTGTTGCTACAGCAAGAAAAGATTGATTATTCTGAATTTGTACTGTGCTTGTTTACCATCGGAATTAATAGATGCGGTCATATATCACGAAATAGCACATTTTAAGGTAGCAAATCATCAGCCTGAATTTTATACAGAGGTAGAAAAAATTTGCCCGCAATATAAATTATTGGCTGTTCAATTAAAGAACTACGCACTTTGATAAAAAAGTGTTATACTATTGTATGTATTTTTAAGGAGATTATTATGGGAAATTGTTTAGTTGCTCAATCGGGCGGACCGACTTCGGTTATTAATGCTACTGTTGCCGGCGTGGTTACTGCAAATCAATTAAATCCGATCTACGACCATGTTTATGGTGGTCTACACGGAATTGAAGGAATTTTACAAGAACAATTTGTTGATTTGACAAATATGTCAACTCGCGCACTCGAATTGTTAAAACAAACTTGTTCTTCGGCATTGGGAAGTTGTCGCTACAAATTAAAAAGAGAAAATGTTGCTGATTTTGAAAAAATTATGCAAATTTTAGATGCTTACGATATCGATACGATGTTCTATGTTGGCGGTAATGATTCAATGGATACAGTTGCTGCCTTAAACGAATATGCTAAAGAAAAAGGAATTACCAATCATCGTTTCATCGGATGTCCTAAAACAATCGATAATGACTTAGTTATTACCGATCATTGTCCGGGATTTGCTTCTTGCGCTAAATTTTTAGCAACAGTTGCTAAGACAACTTGGTTGGATGTTAATGTATATACTCGTCAAGAGGTATTTATTTTAGAAACAATGGGCAGAGATGCCGGTTGGTTAGCAGCATCTACGGTTTTAAGCGGCAGAGTTGATTTATTGGTATTACCGGAAGAAGACTTTGATAAAGAATTATTCTTAAAGAAGGTTAAGGAAATTGTTGATGCAACCAATAAGTGTTATATTGTTGTCAGTGAAGGTGCTCATTATGCCGATGGTACTTATTTAGCTGCTGCTGATGCTAAAAACGATGGTTTCGGTCATGCAGTTTTAGGCGGAGCCGGAAATGCTATAAAGAATATGATTTTAGAAGCAGGCATTTCTGCCAGAGCTAAAGTTCAAGATATGAGTACATTACAGAGATGTAACAGTAATTCACAATCAAAGACCGATGTTGAAGAATCATTCCGCTTAGGCATGTCTGCACATATGCATTCGGCTGATAAGAGTTTCACCGGACAAATGGTTGCTTTAAGAAGAAGTGAAGGTGAATTTTATAATGCAGAGTACTTTACAGTTGCTGCTGATAAAGTTGCTAACTTTGTTAAACATGTACCTGCTGAATGGATTTTACCGGAATATGAAGGTATGTCACAAGAATTCTATGATTATTGCTTACCTTTGATTCAAGGTGAGCCGGATTACATTTACGATAACGGTACTATTGCTCAAATTGATCCGTTCTATCTATAAGAGATTGGGAAGTTGTACAATTAAGTTTGTACAACTTTTTTTTGCCCGTATATGAGATGATAGCACTATCATAAAAAAAGTTAACAAGTTAATTGATTTTAAAAATAAATGATAGTAGAATAAAATAGCATTTTGTGGATTATTGGGAGGTTAAGATATGTTAAATTTACTTTTCCGCTATACGGGAAAATATAAAAAAGAAGCAATTATTACCCCTTTTTTAATGTTATTGGAGGTAGTTTTTGATGTATTAATACCATATGTTATGTCAAAAATTATCGATATAGGTATTAAGGGATCAAATGGGGCTGATATCAATTATGTAATTAAAATGGGCCTTATCATGATAGGTTTAAGTGTTATGGCGATGATTTGTGGAGCATTAGCCGGCAGAACCAGTGCCATTGCTTCATCGGGATTCGTTCAAAATATCCGCATGGCGATGTTTACAAAAATAAACAGATATTCTTTTGCTAATATTGAGAAATTTGAAGTGCCTTCTTTAGTAACCAGAATGACCAAAGATATGAGAGAATTGCGAATGGCTTATGTTGCTATTGTCAGACAATTTTTCCGTGCTCCTTTCCAACTTTTGTTCTGTGCTATTATGATTTATCGAATTAATCATCAATTGTCAGTCGTTTTCTGGATTGCTATTCCGCTATTGGCTTTGGGATTGTTTGTTATTACTTATTATGCTCATCCGCGTTTTCGAGTATTGATGTCTAAATTTGATGAAATGAATTCAAAGTTAGAGGAAAACTTTATTGCGGTAAGAGTTGTGAAAACATTTGTCAGAGAAAATTTCGAAAAATTGAAATTTAAATTAACATCAGAAAATGTCATGAAATTTCAACGCAGAGCAGAAAATTTAGTTCTGTTTGATATGCCGTTATTTAATTTGATAATGTATAGCTGTATGATTTCCATTTGTTGGTTAGGCGGCAATCTTATTATTGCACAAGAAATGACTGTCGGTGAATTCATGAGCTATCTGTCTTATTTGAAACAAATTTTATTTTCTTTAATGGCTTTATCGAATATTTTAATGCAAGTTTTATTTGCTCAAGCTTCTATTGACAGAGCAAACGAAGTTTTAAATGAAGTAATCGATATTAATGATGATGAAAGTGATCCGAATTTGGAAGTAAGCAACGGTTCGATTGAATTTAAGGATGTTTCTTTTGCTTACAATAAGAATTCTCAGAAGATGGCATTGAGCGGAGTGAATTTAAAGATCGCATCCGGAGAAACAGTCGGAATTATCGGTTCTACCGGTTCCAGCAAGACAACTTTAGTTCAATTGATTCCTCGTTTGTATGATGCTACGCAAGGTGAAGTATTGGTTGGCGGCTATAATGTTAAAGATTACAGTATTAAGCATTTGCGTAAGGGTGTCGCTATGGTTTTGCAGAAAAATGAGTTGTTTACCGGAACGATAGAAGAGAATTTGAAATGGGGAGATATGAATGCTACTCATGAAGAAGTGGTTGAAGCGGCTAAGTGTGCTCAAGCCGATGACTTTATCAACTCTTTCCCTGAAGGATACAACCAATATTTGGGACAAGGCGGTGTCAATGTATCCGGTGGACAAAAACAGCGTTTATGCATTGCCAGAGCTTTGTTGAGAAAACCGAAAATAATTATTCTTGATGATTCTACCAGTGCTGTTGATACAGATACAGACAGAAGAATCAGACAGGCTTTAAATGAAAAATTAGCTGATATGACAACGATTATAATCGCTCAAAGAATTTCATCGGTTATGGATGCCGACAAAATTATTGTTATGAGTGATGGTAAAATTGTTGATGTCGGCAAGCATACAGAATTGATGGAACGTAATGATATTTATGCGGATCTGTATTATACCCAAATGAAAGGAGTAGGTGAGTAGAATGAGTGAAAAACACTATCGTCAGTTAAGAACAGCAAGAGCTGAAAACATCCCTGCTACTGTTAAAAGAATTTTTTCCTATTTAAAAGCTTATAAAGTTCAGATGGTTATAGTGCTGATTTGTATTGTTATAGGTGCATTGACAAATGTTGCTTCATCTTACTTTATAACACCGGTTATCGATAAATATGTTGAACCTTATATTGGGCAAACCAATCCCGATTTAACTCAATTTATTCGTATGCTATATATTTTGGCGTCAATTTATCTCAGCGGCACGATTGCCAGCTATATTTGGCGCAAACTGATGTCATTAGTTACTACCGGCTTATTGCACGATATCAGAACACAGCTGTTTAATAAAATGCAAAATATGTCGGTTAAGTTTTACGATACGCACACTCATGGTGAATTGATGAACTTTTATACCAATGATGTTGATACTATCAGACCTTTGGTTGCCGATACATTTCCGCAATTAATTTCTACAATTATCAGTGTCAGCGGTGTAATTATTATGATGTTCAGACAAAATTTGATTTTAGCGGCAATTGCTGTGTTATCCTTAGTAGTAATGTCTTTTATTACTTATTACTTAGGAAAATTCGGAAGGAAATATTTTATTCAAGTACAAAAGAATGTCAGTGATATTAATGGTTATTGCGAAGAAATGTTCCAAGGCTTAAAAGTAATTAAAGTATTCCAACATGAAGAAGAAAGCATCAAAGAATTCAAAAAATACAATGATAGGATGTATAGCGTTGCGGTTATGAGTAATACATTTGGCGGTATGTTAATGCCTATTAATGGCAATCTTGCCTATGTTACTTATGCGATAATTGCCATGGTAGGAGCAAAATTAGCAATTGACGGTAATATTACTATTGGTACACTGGCTTCTTTCTTGCTTTATACCAGACAAATTGCCGGACCGATAAGCAATCTTTCTCAACAATTTAACGGCATGATGATGGCTATATCAGGTGCGGAAAGAGTATTTAATCTTATTGATTCACCTAATGAAGTTGATGATGGGAAAATAGTATTGGTCAATGTGGTTAAAAACAGTGATGGTACTTTAACTGAAACTGACAAGAAAACCGATGATTACGCTTGGAAAAATCCGCAAGATAATTCTTTGACCGAATTAAAAGGTGATATTCGATTGCATAATGTCACATTCAGTTACGAACCAAACAAGATCGTATTAAATGATGTAAGTTTATATGCTAAACCTGGTCAAAAGATTGCTTTTGTCGGCTCAACAGGTGCCGGTAAGACAACCATTACCAATTTGATCAATCGTTTTTATGATGTTGAACAAGGAAGCATAACTTATGACGGCATTAATATTAAAGATATCAAAAAATCTTCATTGCGTTCTTCTTTAGGAGTCGTATTACAGGATACTAATTTATTCAGTGGTACAGTTTTAGAAAATATTCGTTATGGTAATTTACAGGCAACAGATGAACAATGTATAGAAGCGGCAAAATTAGCTAATGCTGACAGTTTCATTTCCCGTTTACCAGAAGGATATAATACGATGCTTACAGCAAATGGCATGAATTTATCACAAGGTCAAAGACAATTGTTGAACATTGCCAGAGCAGCTGTAGCTGATCCGCCGGTATTGATTCTAGATGAGGCCACAAGTTCCATTGATACGCATACAGAAAGATTGATAGAAAAAGGTATGGATAAATTGATGAAAGGCAGAACGGTATTTGTTATTGCTCACAGATTATCCACAGTCAGAAATTCCAATGCAATTATTGTTTTGGAACATGGTCAAATTGTTGAAAGAGGAGATCATGATGATTTGCTTGAACAAAAGGGACGTTATTATCAATTGTATACCGGAAAAGCAGAATTGGATTAATCGATTCTAAGTTCATAGTTTTCTATGAACTTTTTCTTTTATGGATAGCTTATTTCTCAGTTGACAGAGGTAAATTTGGCTATTTTTGTAAATAGAAGCGATTACAATCCTTCTTTAGCTTGTTTAATTAAATAATTGTGTTAGAATATTCTGCAGTAAGGAGGTCAATGAAAATGAAATATGAATTTAGCCCGAAGGGTGTATGTTCTCAGAAATTCGAATTTGAAATCGAAAATAATGTAATTAAAAGTTTCAAGGCAACAGGAGGTTGCAAAGGAAATTTGGCCGGTATCGGTAAATTATTAGTTGGAATGAGTGTTGATGAAGTCATTGATCGCTTGGATGGTGTTACTTGTGGCATCAAGCCTACAAGCTGTCCTGATCAGATAGCTCAGGCGTTGATGGCTTATAAAAATCAATAATTATTCCTCCATTTAGGAGGTTTTTTTATGACTGTAAATGATTTTATACGCAAGTATTTGGGGAAAGTAGCCATTAAACAATTAATGGTGTTTTTGATCGTAATAATTTATACTTTGGGAAATTTGTTTTCTCCGTTAATATTTTCTTTTATTATTGATAATGTAATACATAAAAAAGAAATTACATCTAGTATCTTTATTTTTATTGCGGATAAATTCGGAGGTATTGCCTATCTGCAAAAAAATTTGTGGCTGCCGGGATTATTGCTTTTTGCGGTTAATATTGTTGTCGGTTTATGCATATTTTTACGCGGAAAACTAAACAGTGAGATTGCCCAAAATATGACGGAGAATATGCGAAATGATTTATATAATCATATTCAACTGTGGCCATATTCAGCACTTTCTAAGTCTAAAACAGGTGATTTAATTCAACGTTGCACCAGTGATGTGGAAACAATAAGATCTTTTTTCAGCGGTCAATTGGCTGAAATAGTTTATGCTGTATTGATTACTTTAATTGCTAATATTGTTTTATTCTCTATTGATAAGCGATTAGCGTTATATTCATTGATTATGATACCGATAATTTTCATCATTTCTTTATATTTTTTCAAAAGAATCCAAAAATATTTTGTATTATATGATGATACTGAATCGGAATTAACTACTATAACACAAGAAAATTTAGCGAATTTGCGTGTAGTCAGAGCATTTAATCGAGAAAAATATGAATTTGAAAAATTCGACAAGAAGAATAAAGAATTATCTAAAATAGATTTTGAATGGATTAATCAATTGGGAATCCAATGGGGTATCGGTGGCAGTTTATCTATGGCTCAGATATTGGTTACAATTTTGATTGGAATATTTGAGGTTGTAAACGGTAAAATCAGTATCGGGCAATTCAGTGTTTTTATTTCTTATGAGGGAATGATAATTTATCCTGTTCGTTCATTGGCTCGTTTGTTGTCAAATATGGGAAAAATGAAAGTTGCTATCGGAAGATTATTGGAAATTTTTAATGAGAAAACTGAAGATTTGGAAAGCGGAAAAGTAATTGATATTAAAGGTAATATTGTATTTGATCATGTCGGATTTCAATATGAAGATGGTAATTTACCGGTGTTAAATGATATTTCTTTTAAAATTACACCCGGCGAAACTTTAGCCATTATGGGACCTACTGGCAGTGGCAAGTCTACTTTGGTGCATTTACTGACCAGACTAAATGATTACACATCCGGGTCGATTAAAGTTGACGGTGTAGAATTGAAAGACATTCAGAAAAAATGTTTACGTCGTAGTATCGGAATAGTTTTACAAGAACCGTTTTTGTTTTCTAAAACAATATATGACAATATTAAAATTTCTCAGAAAAATGCCGATAAGGAAAAAGTATACAGAGCCGCAAAAATTGCTTCTGTTCATGATGTGATTACAGAGTTTTCTGCCGGTTATGATACTTTGGTCGGTGAAAAAGGTGTGACATTGTCCGGTGGACAAAAGCAGAGAATCGCCATAGCACGTACTATTATCAATGAATGTCCAATATTGATTTTTGATGATTCGTTGAGTGCTGTGGATACTCAAACCGATGCGGCAATTCGTAAAGCCATAAAAGGTTTAAGTAAGCATTGCACAACAATTATTATTGCTCATCGAATTTCTTCTACGCAAGATGCCGATCATATAATTGTTTTAGAAAATGGACAGATCAGTCAAAACGGAAATCATCAAGAGTTAATTAATGAAGATGGTTTATACAAGCGCATATATGAAATTCAAACGGCAATGAAGGAGATTGATGATAATGAGTAATATTCAATTTGAAGAAAAAAGTTATAATACTGACTCCCTTGACCTAAATTTATGGAAAAGAATTTTAGCTTTATTGGGCAACAGTAAAAGTCATTTAATTAAACTGGGCTTATTTATGATAATGACAGCTGCGATCGATGTTGCCAGACCTTATTTGGATAAAATTGCGATTGACTATTTTGCGGTCGGTAATATTAAAACCAATGAAGTTGTTTTATATGCTGTTGTATACATTGTCGTTATTGTTTTGAATGGAGTTTTAGTTAGTGGATTTACGCGTCAATCGGCTTATATTGAATCAGGATTTCTTTATGATATTCGAGATCGTCTTTTTGAAAAAGTGCAGAAATTATCTTACTCGTATTTTGACAAGACACCAACTGGTTGGATAATGTCACGTCTTTCTTCTGATGTTGGCAGATTAGCAGAAATTTTTGCTTGGTCTTTAACGGATTTAGTTTGGGGTGTGGCGGTAATGATTGCTTCCAGCGTAATTATGCTGAAGACAAACTGGCGTTTAGCTTTGATAGTATTGGCAATCGTGCCGATATTGGCAATTGTATCTATGTGGTTTCAAATCAGAATTTTAAGAAATTATCGCAGTGTAAGAGCAATCAATTCTAAAATTACAAATGCCTTTAATGAAGGTATTACAGGTGCTAAAACTACTAAAACTTTGGTATTAGAAGATGAAAATTTGAAGGAGTTTAAACAGCTTACTGCCGAATATCGTCATAAATCAAATCAGGCTGCATATTTTTCCAGCGCATTTATGCCTATTGTTATCGGTTTGAGTGCAATATCACTGGCTTTTATCTTATGGTATGGCGGTAATCAAGTATTGTTGGAAAAAATGCAATTTGGTACTTTATTGATGTTTACTGAGTATGCATCTCAATTTTTTGAACCTTTGAAATCAATTGCCGGTATTATTGCTGAATTACAAATGGCCCAAGCATCTGCAGAAAGAGTATTATCGCTTTTAGAAGAAGAGGTCGAAATAACCGATACTGCTGAAGTGATAAAAAAATATGGTACGGTATTTGATCCGATAAAAGAAAATTATCCTAGACTAAAAGGTGATGTAGAGTTTGAACATGTTGATTTTAGTTATATTAAGGATGAGCCTATATTGTCTGATTTCAATTTGAAAGTTAAAGCCGGTCAATCGATTGCTTTGGTTGGAGAGACGGGATCGGGCAAAAGCACGATTATTAATTTGATCTGTCGCTTTTATCAGCCGACATCAGGAAGAATTTTGATCGACGGCATCGATTATAAGCAACGCTCTTTGGGGTGGTTACACAGTAATATCGGATATGTGTTACAGACGCCTACGCTGTTTACGGGAACAATCCGTGACAATATCCGTTATGGGAAATTTGAAGCTACCGATGAAGAAATTAAAAAAGCTGCTGAAATGGTTGGCGCTGACAGTTTTATCAACAAGTTGGAAAATGGCTATGACAGCGAAGTCGGTGAACAGGGAAGTAAGTTGTCTACCGGTGAAAAACAATTGATTTCTTTTGCCCGAGCAATAGTGGCTAATCCGGCATTATTTATCTTAGATGAGGCAACAAGTTCGGTTGATACCGAAACAGAAAAGAAAATTCAAAAAGCAATTGATGTTATCTTACGTGAAAGGACAAGTTTCATTGTTGCTCATCGTTTGTCAACAATTGTTAATGCCGATAAGATTTTAGTTATTGATAAAGGAAGAATTGTAGAAAGCGGAAAGCATGATGAATTGATGAATAAAAAGGGTTACTATTATCGTTTGTATATAAATCAATTTAATAAAGATTTGCAGAATAAATTATTGGGAGATATGGAATTATAAAGAATGGTTGCTCGTTGAGCAACCATTTAATCTTTCTTGATAATTTCTAATGCTGTATATAAATCATTATCAGCTACAATTTTTAAATAATGTTCCAGCAATTGATAAGTTTTTTGAGGAATAAATTTTCTTTCTATGGAGTATTGTAAGAATTCTAACGCACTGGAAGGATGGTATTTTTCTTTTTGGTAAACTTTGCAGGCAGCGATACGATCGGCAACCATTTCTTTGACATATTTTTTAGGTGGATTGATAAATTCAATTTCGCCACCTTCAAAATCAACCCAATATTGCCAATGATGTTTATTATGTCCTTTATGGTGTAACCAGCATGAAGAAAATCCCTTGTCGATTCTTTCTTCTTCTATCGGAGAATGTTTACCACTGAAATATTTTATCGATGGCCAAAATTCGGCAAAGGAATATTTACTGAGATCGTGGGTCAATCCTTGCCAGTACAATCCCAAATGAAAACAGTATTTGCAGACAAAAAAACGATGTTTATTAACTGTATGAAGATGCATGAAAAAATTTTTTATAAGCATATTTCCTCCCTAATATTGGTCTAAACTAACTGTTTTATTATATAACAAGATGGTTTTATTTTGTATTGTTAATGAAGTTTGTTATAATAAAATATAAATGAAATGACAATTTCTTTGTAGGAAAGAAGGTGTTGCGAACATTTCGCGTAAGCATATGAGTACGATATTATCAGTTATTCTATTTGTGTTGTTGGATCAAACCAGTAAAATATTTTTAACTAAGATTAATGAAGTTGGTAGGGTTGATTATACGGTTATACCCAATTTTTTCCATATAACATATACAAAAAACTACGGTGCAGCTTTCAGCATATTGCAAGGTAAAAGATATTGGTTTATTGTTATCACATTAATCGTATTGATTTTATTGATTGGTTATTTATGTAAAGAAAAACCGCAAAAATGGGAAAAAATGGCTATTATATTAATTATATCCGGTGCTTGTGGAAATTTGATTGACCGTATTATAAATGGTTATGTGATAGATTTTTTGGATTTTAACCTTTTTGGTTATGCATTCCCGGTATTTAATATTGCTGATTGTTACATTACAATCGGAGCCTTGATGTTAATTGTCGGCGAATTGTGGAAAGGAGAAAAAAATGGAAGAAATTAATTTTACGGCATCTCAAGAAATGAATTCGATCCGGATTGATAAAGCTTTATTGACTAAAGTAGACTTCTCCCGTACCCGCCTGCAGCAATTGATTGCTGAGGGTTTAGTAGAGGTAAATGATGAAGTTGTTAAAGCAAATTATAAATTGAAAACCGGTGACGAAGTAAAAATATCTGTACCTGAGGTGGTTGAATATGAAGTAAAGCCTTATCCGATGGATTTAGATATTCGCTATGAAGATGAGGATGTAATTGTTATAAATAAACCGAAAGGTTTGATAGTTCATCCGACTGCTTCGACAACCGAACACACTTTGGTTGAAGGCGTTTTGGCTCATTGTAAAGATTTGAGTGGAATTAACGGAGTTATGCGTCCGGGAGTCGTTCATCGGATAGACAAAGACACAACCGGTCTAATTATCATGGCAAAAAATGATGCTGCACACAATTTTTTAGCAGAGCAATTGAAAGATAAAACAATGAACAGAAAGTACTATGCTCTGGTGAATGGAGTTATCGGTCATGATAACGGAACAATTGACGCCCCTATCGGCAGAGATCCTAATGATAGACAGAAGATGGCTGTGACTGATAAAAACAGTAAGGATGCCGTTACTCAATTTAAGGTTTTAGAACGATTTAACAAATATACATTGATTGAATGTTCCTTAAAGACAGGCAGAACACACCAAATAAGAGTTCATTTGGATTATATCGGTTATCCGGTAGTAAATGATCCTAAGTATGCTCCAAGAAAAATGAAAGGTGATGGTCAATTGTTGCATGCTCATCAATTAACTTTCATTCATCCACGTACAAAGCAAAAAATGACAGTTGAAGCTCCGCTGCCGTCTAATTTTGCCGATTTTTTAGACAAGTTGAGAAAGGAAGAAAAGAAAGACAATGAATAAAGAAACAGCTGTATGGACACTGCAATTGGTGAAATATTTTATGTTTTCTCAAAATTATTTGCAGGTAGGAATCGTCAATGATATGACTCAACTTATCAGTAAGAATCAATATTGGTTGGTTAATAAAGAAAACAAAGCTTACCCGATAGTTCATATAAGTGATGGCGATGATCAATTGCGTAAAAATAATCAGGAAATATTTTCAGAAACGATTCGCCAAATAAGAGAATTGATTAATATTGATTTTGGACAGGTTTTGGATATATCCTTAAATGCTCAGGCAACAAATTATACGATAGATAAGGTGGATTACATTGCTTTACATCCCGATTGTGAATTGGATGAAAAGATAACAGCTGTATTTCCCCAATTAAATACAGTTATATATAATACGGCCAATCCGGAAGAGGAACTTAAAAAATTGGATCGTGAATTATCTCAGATGTTTATCAAAAAGCAAAAGAGTATTCGTAAACGGGTCGTTAAAGAAAAGCTAAAAGAAAACATGTGTATCAGTTTTCTTGTTCCGGCGATTATTTGTTTATTGATGTATCTTTTAGTAAATATATCTGCTTATTATTTTTCAACCAATCCTATTAACACAGCAATAGTATGCGGAGCATATTATAAAGCTTTTATTACGATTTTTCATCAATATTTCCGTTTGTTTACCGGTGGCTTTATTCATTTGGGATTATTGCATCTTATTTGTAATATGATTGCTTTATTTGACATAAGTAAAGAAGTGGAAAAAAATTATTCTTCCAACAAAGCTTTGATTATTTTATGCTTATCTGTAATTATCGGTAATCTTTTTGTTTATATCGCTGATAAGAATACTGTTACCGTCGGTATTTCCGGTGGTATTTACGGCTTATTCGGAGCACTGGCAGTTGCATATTACAACAGAGGATATTTTAAGATTCCTTCTTTCAGAGATCGCTTTATTCGCAATCTCTATGTAAATATCATCATTAATTTTTTACCAAATGTGTCATATTTAGCTCATTTAGGCGGTTTGGTTTGCGGTTTGATTTTGGGAATTCTGTTCTCTAAAGAAACCAATAAAGCATTTAGGATAAATGTTGCGATATGTACGGTTATTTTGTGTGTCGGACTTGTTTATATGGCTTATCGTAATACCGGCTTTGTGGATTATTATTACGGAACAGATACTGCTGTATGTGAAATATATAGTAAGTTGGGGAATGAACGCTTAGCCCGTAAGATGTTGGAGACAGCACTGCGATATTATACGAACGGAGGCTGATTTGATGAAAAAAGTTATTGATTGGGATACATATTTTATGTCCTTGGCTCATTTAAGTGCTTTGCGCAGCAAAGACCCTAATACGGGTGTTGGAGCAGTCATTGTAGATAATATGCATCGCATTGTATCTATCGGTTATAATGGCATGCCCAGAGGATGTGATGATGAATTATTTCCTTGGAACAGAGATGGCGGCTTTATAGACAGCAAATATGCTTATGTTGTGCATGCAGAATTAAATGATATAGTAAATT
>JAUNFB010000002.1:48758-84915 GCA_030525245.1 Erysipelotrichia bacterium | reverse complement strand
AATCTTTCGACCAAGTTATTTTTATAAGATGATGTTTCAAATGATTGAATAATATGCAAAAATGTAAATTTTATCCCAGCATTACATCCAATAGCATCATTATACTGAAACCAATAGCATAAAAAACGGTTGATGCATTGGAATGCTTGCCGGATGACATTTCAGGAATTAGTTCTTCAACAATTACATAAATCATTGCTCCGGCAGCAAAGCTCAATAAGTAAGGTAACGCAGGAACAATAAATTTGGACAATAATATCGTTAATAAAGCACCTATCGGTTCAACAATTCCCGATAATGCCCCGTTGACAAATGATTTTCTTTTGCTTAATCCTTCGGAATGCAAAGGCATTGATATAATTGCTCCTTCAGGAAAATTTTGGATTGCAATTCCCAATGATAAAGCTAATGCACCGGCAAAAGTAATCGTGCTATTCCCTGCTAAATAACCGGCATAGACAACTCCTACAGTCATGCCTTCCGGAATATTGTGAATAGTTACAGCCAATAGCATCATTGCTGTGTTACTTATATTCTTTTTAGAGCCTTCTACCTCTTTACTGAATTGATGCAAATGTGGAATAACATTATCAATTAATAGCAAAAACAATATTCCCAACCAAAAACCGATAAAAGCCGGTATTATAGCTAATCTTCCTTTACTGCTTTCCTGTTCGATTGCCGGAATTAATAAGCTCCAAATTGAAGCAGCTGTCATAACACCGGCAGCAAAACCAATCAAATTTTTTTGAATTTTTTCATTTAAATTTTTTTGCATAAAGAAAACGCAGGCAGACCCTAAGCATGTTCCGATAAATGGTATCATCAATCCCCAAAGCACATTAATATTCATCGTTTTATCACCTCTATAGTTTACAATATATTATAAGACAAAAAGAGTCGATATGATATATATTATCGACTCTTTAAATTACACTTGTTCAAATTGACTGTTATATAACTGAGCATAAAAGCCATTCAATTTCATTAAATAATCATGATTTCCGCTTTCGACAACATCACCATCGCGCATAACCAATATTAGATCAGCATTTTTGATTGTAGAAAGACGATGAGCAATGACAAAACTTGTGCGTCCTTTCATTAAATCATCCATCGCATTTTGAATCAGCAATTCTGTCCTGGTATCAACAGAAGAAGTTGCTTCATCTAATATAAGCATCGGTGCATTTTGAAGCATAGCTCTGGCAATAGTCAATAATTGTTTTTGCCCTGCAGATATATTAGCACTCTCCGATAAAACCGTATCATAACCTTGCGGGAGAGAATGAACAAATTTATCTAAACCGCAGATTTCGCATACTTTATCCAATTGTTCATCACTTATACCTACCATATTATATACCAAGTTTTCTCTTACCGTTCCCTCAAACAACCATGTATCTTGTAATACCATGCCGAATAAACGATGAACATTTTCTCTTTTCAAATCATTGATAGAAGTATTATCAATTTTAATATCACCGCTGTTAATTTCAAAGAAACGCATCAAAAGATTAACCATCGTAGTTTTACCAGCTCCGGTAGGCCCGACAATAGCCACTTTTTTACCCGGCTTAACTTCTGCAGAAAAATCTTTAATTATAATTTTATCAGGATTATCCGGATAACTAAATTTAACATGTTCAAAACTGACTTCACCTTTAACATCGTTTAACTGAGCACTCTTATTACTTTCATCACTCATCTCTTCTGCAGCTAAAAAAGTAAATATCCTAATCGCACCGGCAGTTGCTGTCTGCAAATTAGTAATACCTTGAGCAATTTGAGTTAAAGGTGATGTAAATAAACGCACATATAATATAAATGATACAATTACTCCAAACTCAATTGTTCCGTTTATCGCCAATATAGACCCGAAAACACAAACAGATACATAGGCTATATTACCAGTAATATTCATTAATGGCTGCATGATGCCGGATAAAAATTGTGATTTCCAATTTGCATCATAGACATCCTCATTAATTTTATCAAATTTAGCTATCGTATTCCTTTCCGCCCTACTAATTTTAACTATCTCATGACCAGAATACATTTCCTCAATAAAGCCATTCAATAAGCCTAAGCTTTTTTGCTTATTCATAAAATATTTTTGCGATTTAGACATGATGATAACTATCAATACCATTCCAATTAAAGTTACTCCGACAACAATTAGAGCCAAATGATATTCGGTAGACATCATCATAATTAAGCAACCGATAAATTGAGTTCCGGCACTGATAATTGTTGGCAAGCTATTTGTTAACCCCTGTTGCAAAGTCGATACATCATTGGTTATGCGGCTCAAAATATCACCGGCTGAATTAGCATTAAAGAACTTTTGTGGCACTTTATTAATCTTTTGCGATAATTCATCACGCATCTTATAAGACATTTTTAAAGTTACCGATGACATAACATAATGTTGAATAAAATTACATAGACTTCCCACCAAATACAAAACAACTAAGGAAATACCAATTTTAGAAATAGCATCTAAATCAATTTGTCCCATCAATCCTGACGACATTAAAGTTGCTATTTCTCCTATTTTATCCGGTCCAATAATTGTAATTATCGCAGAAACTATTGCCAAAATTAAAGCAAAAATAATTATTTTTAAATTTGAATTCATATAAACAGCGATCTTTTTTAAAGCTGGAAATATGTTATTGTTTTTTTCTTTCATAATCAAACTCTCCTTAGGCCAATTCTGAAACGCTGAGTTGTGAAGTGGCAATCTGTTTGTAAACTGTACAGTCTTTCATCAATTGCTGATGCGTTCCGTAACCAACCATTTTTCCTTGGTCTAATACTATTATTTTATCGGCGTGACGAATCGTACTGATTCTTTGAGCAACAATTACCTTTGTTACATCTTTTAATTCTGTGTCTAAACTTTCTCTCAACAAAGCATCAGTCTTATAATCCAAAGCAGAAAACGAATCATCAAATATCAATATTTCCGGTTTTCTAGCTATTGCACGGGCAATTGATAAACGTTGCTTTTGTCCACCGGACACATTTCTTCCCATTTGGGCAATATGATGATCATATCCATCGGAGTATTTATCTACAAATTCTTTGGCTTGAGCGATTTTAATTGTTTCATTTAAGCAATTGTCATTCCAGGTATTATTACTCTCCCCGAAAAATATGTTATCTTTAATGCTACCGGAAAATAATATGGCTTTTTGAGGAATATAACTCAATTTATCGTATAAAGTATTTAAATCATAATCTTTAATATTAATTCCATCAATTAACACTTTTCCTTCGGTAGCATCATAAAAGCGTGCAATCAAATTAACCAATGTTGTTTTACCGCTGCCTGTCGCACCGATAATAGCCAACGTTTCTCCTTGATTAATCTTGAAATTGATATTATCAAGTTCATTTTCTGCCGCATCAGGATAACAAAAAGAGACATTTTGAAATTCAACAGTTCCCTTTTCTTTTGACTCGGCACAATTTCCGGAAATAATTGTCGGAGTACAATCCAACACTTCATTAATACGCTCTGCCGAAACTTGTGCTTGCGGTAAAAACATAAAAATCATTGCCAGCATCATAAAGGACATTACTATATAAGTTGCATAAGTACTGAATACCAGAATATCGCTGAACAGTGCTAATCTTTGTGCAGTATCTGCTGCCGCTATATTGTTTAACAATGCCGAACCAAGCCAATAAATTGTCAGCGATAATCCGTTCATCCCTAAAGACATCATTGGTTGCATCAAAGCAAATAATTTTTGGTTTTTCATTTGCAGTGTCATCATTTCTTTACTAGCCTCATTAAATTTCCTGTTCTGATAATCTTCGGCATTAAAAGCATGCACTACATTGATTCCGTTTAAGTTTTCTCTAGCAATACGGTTAATTTTATCGGTAATTTTTTGTACTAAACGGAACCGAGGAATACAACTTCCCATAATTAATACTAAACAAACAACTAAGGCAACCACAAAGCAAGCTGTGACAATTGATAATTGCCAACTCTTGTTCAAAATCTTTATTATCGCCCAAATTGCCATAATCGGCGCTTTTATCAGCATCTGTAATCCCATTGAAATCAACATTTGAATTTGAGTAACATCATTTGTTGTTCTAGTAATGAGAGAAGCAACTGAAAATTTCTGTACTTCTCCTTTACTCAAATCCATTATGTGATAAAATAATTTTTCTCTCAATGAAAAACTAAAACCGGAAGCAGCTTTAGCTGATAAATACCCGCAAATAATAGCTAATGCAGCACTGATAATGGCACATCCCAACATTCTTATTCCTACTTTAAAAATTTCCTGTGTTGTGCCGGTCGAATTGATCAATTTAGTCAATTCCGTCATATAATCAGGTAATCGTAAATCAAAATAAATTTGTCCAATTACCAATATAAAACAACAAAAAATATTTTTCTTTTCTTTACCACGCAAATTCTTTAATAATTCAAACATTTGACACCTCTTATATTCCGACTTTACGAATAATTTCAATATTTTCATCTATTTTTTCCATACATTGATGAAATGCTTTTAGATCGTCATCTTTTAGATTTTCACAAATCTTTTGCGAGAAAATTTTCTGTAATTTTCTACCCCTATCCACAATCTCTTGAGACTTTTCTGTACAAACAAGCAAGGTCTTTCGCCGATCATTAGGTAAATTTTCTCTAACCAAATAACCTTCGTTAACCAAGCGATCGACATGAACGGAAACAATTCCACTCTTTAATCCTCGATTTCGACAAATATTATTAGCCGTATTATTTTCCGGATTATTAGCAATAAACATTAGTATATCAATTGCTACCGGTGGCAAACCTGTCTCCTTGCATAAAGGCATTAAAACTTTATGATATGCTTCAATAATTTTATTTGCCGCGCTGAATAATTTGGCAGTTGTAAAATTCAATTCTGTCATCATAACCTCCAATTTTAGATGTTCTAATATTAGAACATCTAAAATTATAATTATATACTTTATACTTGTCAACAAAAAAAGAAGGCTTTCACCTTCAATTAAATAATTTTTTTTGCTTACATCTTATTATCAAATTCTTTAACAGGACTTCCATATCTTGGACACACTTATTAGCCATTTCTTGAACTTGTTGGTGGCTTAGTGGCGGGCAATCAATATTAAGTCCTGATTCATAATTGGTTATGCAACTGATCGCGCATATTTTCATATTCATCTGCAGTGCAGCAATGCACTCACAAGCTGTACTCATTCCGACAGCATCGGCACCCAATAATTTAAACGCCAACATCTCCGCCGGAGATTCATATTGCGGACCGGCAGCTTGAACATATACACCGCAATTGACATCAATATTATTTTCTCTAGCAATTAAAATTAACTCATCACGGATATTCTTATCAAACATCGCTGTTGTATCCGGAAAACGAGCTCCCAATTGCGGTATGTTTTCTCCGA
Source organism: Erysipelotrichia bacterium (assembly GCA_030525245.1). GTDB lineage: Bacteria > Bacillota_I > Bacilli_A > Erysipelotrichales > Erysipelotrichaceae > UBA1783. Next base: position 79,470 of record JAUNFB010000002.1, on the reverse strand, counting down.
TTAAAGGAGAAGGAACGAATAAAGCAATTTGGTCAGTAAAAGCCATGAATGAAGACGGCTTATAATCAACGCGCATACTTCCCGCCGCATTAGTAAAAATAACATTTTCGGCACCTAAAAATTTCATTATTCTTAAAGGTAAAACCACGTCCGACATTTTGTATCCTTCATAATAATGTATTCTTCCTTGCATTATAACAACCTTTATATTTTCAATATAGCCAAAAACAAATTGTCCGATGTGTCCTTGTGCACTGCAAGTAGGAAAACCAGGTAAGTCGGCATATTTTACTGTTGTTACAACATCAATCTTATCAGCAAATTCATTTAAACCACTACCTAAAACAATCGCAATTTCCGGAACAAAATCCGTCTTTTCTCTGATTAATTCAACATATTTTTGTATTCTCGCAAACTCTTCCATAATTAAACCTCTTTTATTTATTTTAACATTTGTTAAAATATAAGTTAAGGAGGTTTTATGAAATATTTAATAGCTTCGGATATACATGGTTCATACTACTATGGAAAAATCGTCATTGATAGTTTTATTGCTGAAAAAGCCGGTAAATTAATTCTTCTGGGTGATATCCTCTATCATGGTCCACGTAATAATTTACCTAAAGATTATAATCCTAAAGAACTGATTAAATTATTAAATCAGCATCATAAAGACATCATTTGTGTCAAAGGTAATTGTGATGCCGATGTTGATCAAATGGTTTTGAATTTCCCCATCCTTGCTCCCTATTTAGTGATGGAAGTAAACAACAGAAACATCTATTTTACTCACGGTGATAAATTTAACAATGACAATTTACCACCTCTTAACTGCGAAGATATTCTCGTTCATGGACACACCCATGTGCAAAGAAAAGAATTGTATCCAACCCATACTTATCTAAATCCAGGCAGTATTGCTTTACCAAAAGAAGACAGTTATCATGGCTATATGCTCTTAGATAACAATACATTCTACTGGTTAGATGAAACCGGAACCGTAAGAGACAGTTTAAAGATATAAAAAAATGCTGATGCCAGCATTTTTTTACTACTTACGTAATCCTAAACGTTCGATTAACACTCTGTAACGATTGATATCTTTTTCACGTAAATAATTCAACATATTACGTCTTTTACCAATCATCTTCATCAAACCGCGATAAGAATGATGGTCTTTTTTGTGAACTTTCAAATGTTCTGTCAAACGGTTAATAGTAACTGTCAAAACAGCAATTTGAACTTCCGGAGAACCGGTGTCACCTTCAAAGCGAGCATAATCTTTGATAATACTTTGTTTTTCTTCTTTAGAAATCATTTTTCTTCCTCCTATAAAACAAAAGCCCTTAAAAACCGAGTAATAATGCTGAGGAACAATAAAACTCAGTTATTAAGCAATAAAATGATACCATTATCAATTCATAAAATCAATTAAAATATCATTTAAAACAAATATTCCTTTTGCGGTTGTTTTCAAATGACTATCCTTTATTTCCAACAAGCCAGATTGAATATTTTTTTCAACCGCTTGATGATAATCCTCTAAGATATTGCATTGAAATCTTCTGTCAAATTGCCTGATATCAATACCTTCATTCAATCTCAAATTCATCATCAAGGCCTCAAATCTAATATCATCATTGCTCAAATTAATTTCCTTTGAACGATAATTATCGCTCAAATACTTAACAAAATTTTCTGTATTTTCATATCGCAATTTACCTATTTTTCCGCAAGCAGACAACCCGACACCGGCATAGTCTTGATAGTACCAATAAATTTTATTGTGTTGCGACTGAAAAGTCGGCAGAGCAAAATTGCTTATTTCATACTGCCCATAACTATGTTGATTTAAAAACTCAATAATCGTTTGATACATCATAAATGTCAACTCTTCATCGGCTTTTTGATATTTCTGTAAGCCAAATTTACTGCGAGGGTATATCTCCAAATCATAAATAGATATATGTTGAATATCTAACATCACACTTTTATGTAAATCATTGAGAACATCTTTTAGAGTTTGTTCTTTAAAACCGAACATTAAATCAATTGAACGATTTTTTATCCCGACAATCGTTAAATATTCTAATGTATTTAGCACATCAATGTTATTATGTTTGCGACCGATTCTTGTTAATAAATTTTCATTAAAAGTCTGTACACCGATGGATACACGGTTAACGCCGTATTTTTTTAATAATTGTGCTTTTTCCAAATCAAAGGATTCAGGATTAATTTCTACAGTGTATTCTTTGACATTTTTGAATCGTGCTAAACTTTCCAACAAATAAATCAATTGTTCTTTATCTAACGAAGTCGGAGTACCGCCTCCTATATAGATAGTTTCAAAACTATTCTGATCAATCATTTCAATTTCTCTTCTTAAATGTTGTAAATAACGATCACTTAAAGATTTGTCATAAATACAGCGACTGAAATCACAATAATAACAAATATGTCGACAAAAAGGAATGTGGACATATAGACCTTTAATCATTTTTCTTCGGATATCTTTTGTATACATCTTTTATTTTCTCGCTGATAAGTTGTTCAACATCCCATTTTTGATCAATCGCAATACTTAAAGCATACATTAAAACATCGGCAAGTTCGGCTTTAACCGCAAGCAAATCGGGGTTTTTCTCATCCCATTGAATTGTTTCCAACAGTTCGGCAGATTCTACAGATACCGATTTAATTAAAGTCGGTAAATCATCGGTTTTATCCCATCCGCAATTAACGCGCATATCTTGAATAATATTCAATATTTTATCCATATAATCACCTACTTAATTTCTTCATCCATTGACAATAAAGCCATAAAAGCCTCTTGAGGTATTTCAACTTCTCCGACTGCTTTCATCCGTTTTTTACCTTCTTTTTGTTTTTCTAACAGTTTTTTCTTTCGTGAAACATCTCCGCCATAACATTTTGCCAAGACGTTTTTACGATATGCTTTGATATTTGTACGGGCAATTACTCTGCCGTTAATAGCTGCCTGTACGGGAATTTCAAATAGCTGTGACGGAATAAGTTCTTTTAAGCGACGAGTAATATTACTTCCCCTTTGATATGCAAAATCGGTATGAACAATGCTGGCTAAAGCATCGATAACTTGTCCGTTAATTAAAATATCCATTCTCGCTAAAGAAGAACTGCGATATTCGATTAATTCATAATCTAAAGAAGCATATCCTTTAGTACATGATTTCAATTTATCAAAAAAATCAAAAATAATTTCAGCTAGAGGCAATTCATATATAACCGTTACCCGACTTTCATCCATATAAATGATATCCTTATATGTTCCCCGCTTATTCTGGCACAACTCCATTATCGGACCAATATAATCCTTCGGAGCCATTATTGAAGCCCGAACATAGGGCTCAGAGATTTTGCTTATTTCCTGTGTCGGCGGAACTAAAGCCGGGTTATCTATTTTTAATATCGAACCATCATTTAATGTTACTTCATAGATTACCGATGGAGCAGTAGCAATTAAATTAAGATTATATTCCCTCTCTAATCTCTCTTGAACCACATCCATGTGCAATAAGCCTAAAAATCCGCAACGGAAACCAAATCCCAAAGCTTGAGATGTTTCGGCTTCAAAAATTAAAGAAGCATCATTCAATTGCAATTTCTCCAAAGCATCGCGCAAATCATTATATCGAGCATTGTCTGTCGGATATAATCCGCAATAAACCATCGGCTGTAACTGCTTATAACCCGCAAGCGGCTTAGAACAAGGATTATCGGCAACCGTTACCGTGTCACCGACCCGAACATCTTTAACTGATTTTATGGAAGCAGCAAACCAACCTACTTCACCGCATTCCAATTTATCCTTAGTTATTTCCTTAGGCGACCTGATACCGACTTCCGTAACTGTATAACTGCTACCATTAGACATAAACACAATACTGTCACCGGTCTTCAAAATACCATTTTTGATTCGTATAGCCACGATAACTCCTCTATAAGAATCATAATAACTATCAAATATTAAAGCTTGTAATGGAGCATTAGGGTCTCCGTTGGGCGCAGGAATATATTGAACAATATTTTCCAAAACCTGATGCACATTCAAACCGGTTTTCGCACTGATCAACGGCGCATTGGAAGCATCTAGGCCAATATCATTTTCAATTTCCTGGCGAACAACTTCCGGCATTGCACTCGGCAAATCAACTTTATTAATTACCGGAATAACCGTTAAATCATTGTCAATAGCCAGATAAACATTAGCCAAGGTCTGAGCCTCTACTCCTTGAGTTGCATCCACAACCAACACAGCTCCCTCACAAGCAGCCAAACTGCGAGAAACTTCATAACTGAAATCAACATGACCCGGTGTATCAATCAAATGAAAAAGGTAATCATTGCCATCATCACTGTGATAATTCAAACTGACCGCATTCAATTTGATTGTTATGCCTCTTTCTTTTTCCAAATCCAAATCATCCAGAATTTGATCCACCATTTCTCTTGATTTAACAGTTTCCGTCTGTTCCAAAATTCTATCTGCCAAAGTAGACTTACCATGATCTATATGCGCAATGATTGAAAAATTTCGTATATATTTTTGTTCCATATTACACCTTTTTTCTAATTTTATCCAAAAAATAATTGCTTACATTCGCAAATACAAATACTAATAACATTTGAACGATATTTTTTATCAATGAAACACTCAAAACAGTTATGCCATATAAATATATATCTACACAAACCGCTAATAAGGTCATTATTAAGCTAACAAGAAAAGTAGTTGCCGCAAAATTCTTTTTTTTGCTTAAAAAATGACTCAAGAAATACCCCTCAGCAGCCCTTAGAATAAAAGTATACAAAACATATTGTTTAGCCCCTAAAAGGAAATCACATATTACACAAGGAATTGCCGCTATCAACATTGCATATGAAGGAGCAAAATATCGACTGAAAAGCATTATAAAGGCTCCAGCTAAACTGATATATCCCAAATTACCCATATTGTAATTAACGCTGTATCCGACAATAAATATCGCAAGCATCAATATTAAAGCATAAAAAACTTTTTTCAACACATCACTTTACCTTCCCAATTTCTTCCGGTTCCGTTACGAAAATCCTTACTGGACATAACTGATTTACCTTCCATTTGTAATTGTTTTATCAAAAGTAGGCGGTTATCGACAATTATACCAAATTCTTTTCCTTTAAAAACAATAGTCCCATTTACTGCTTGACAGGTATCATCGGTCATTTCTACCTGATATAATTTAATTTTTTTATTATCGATCAAACCATAACAACCTGGATTATCGGATAATCCTCTGATTTGATCATATACCTGTCTGTAATTCTTGCTTAAATTCAAATGTTCCTCTTCCTTACTGATGTTGTATCCAAATGTTACTTCTTCTTCATTTTGCTTAACCGCTACATAATTTCTTTCAATTATATTCGGCAATGTTTTTAACAACAGTTCAACAGCAGCCGCAATCAATTTATCGTGCAAACTCTTATAAGTGTCTCGAATATCAATAGCCACTTCGCATTGACTGATAATATCACCACTGTCCATTTTCTTCGCCATTTCCATAATGGTGATGCCTGTTTTATCATAACCATCAATTATCGAATGTTGAATCGGTGCTCCTCCTCTGAGCTTCGGCAATAAGGAAGCATGAACATTTATACAATGAACATTATCTAATAGTGCCGTCGGAATTATCTGACCGTATGCACAAGTAATAATCAGGTCAGGATGATAATCCAAAATTGTTTGATATTCATTTTTAATTTTAATCGGCTGAATAACATCAATGTTTTTCTCTATTGCGTATTGCTTAACCGGACAATAGGTTATCACCTGTTTTCTTCCTACCGCTTTATCCGGCTGACACACTGCCGCAACGACATCATAACCGTTTTCCGTTAAACAACGCAGTATTTCTCTTCCAAATATAGGCGTTCCCATAAATACAATCTTCGTCTTTTTCATTTTCATCACCCTAAATATTATACATTTTTTCCTTTTTCATTACTATAAAATCTCCCCTTTTATCCCCTTAGACCGCAAATAAATTTTATAAAATTTCCTGTTGCAGATTTTTGATGATTATATTATAATTTTCAACGTTGAAAGAGGGAAATAAAAAAAACGACGACGATTGTCGTTGGATTTAGTAGCCCTCTTTTTTTATTTCAGGAATAGGAGAAAAGAATATGAAGTTTATTTTTGTTACCGGAGGAGTTGTTTCCGGCTTGGGAAAAGGTATTACTGCCGCATCTTTAGGAAGATTATTAAAACAGCGAGGTTATAAAGTTATATCTCAAAAATTAGACCCCTATATCAATGTCGATCCGGGAACAATGTCTCCCTACCAACACGGTGAAGTTTTCGTAACCGAAGACGGTGCTGAAACCGACTTGGACTTAGGACATTACGAAAGATTTATTAACGAGAATTTAAACAAATATTCTAATTTAACAACCGGTAAAGTATATTGGAATGTACTGCAAAAAGAAAGAAAGGGAGAATATTTAGGCGAAACAGTTCAAATAATTCCTCATATAACTAATGAAATAAAGCGTTTCATATACTCTGTAGGAAATAAAGCGGAAGCGGATATTGTCATAACCGAAATAGGAGGAACAGTCGGAGATATCGAATCACAACCTTTTATAGAAGCAATCAGACAAATATCTATAGAACAGCCAAATGATGTATGTTTCATTCATGTTACTTTGATTCCTTATATTGCCGGTTCAGATGAATACAAATCAAAGCCGACACAACACTCAGTAAAAGAATTACAGGTATCCGGTGTACGCCCAAACATCATAATTGCCCGCAGTGACGGAAAATTACCTGAAGACATCATTTCCAAGATTTCTCTTTTCTGTAATGTAAAAAAAGACTGTGTAATTGAAAATACAACTGTATCCGACTTATATGAAGTCCCATTAATGTTAGAAAAGCAGAATTTTTCTTCCATCGTTTTAAGAGAATTAAATTTGGAAATAAACAAAATTGATTTAAGTTCTTGGGAAGAACTGATCTATCGAATTCACAATCTCCAAAAGGAAGTTACGATTGCTTTAGTTGGCAAATATGTTCGCCTACACGATGCTTATCTTTCAGTAATAGAGGCTTTAAAACACGGAGGATATGAAAATAATTGTAAGATCAACATTAAATGGCTTGAATCCGAAGACATCTCTCCGGAAAATATTGATTTATTGATGAAAAATGTTGATGGAATAATTATTCCGGGCGGATTCGGAAATCGAGGGATTGAGGGAATGATCATTACCGCAAAATATGCCCGAGAAAAAAATATTCCGTATTTCGGCATTTGCTTAGGAATGCAGATAGCAGCAATTGAATTTGGACGCAATGTACTTAAATACAGCGATGCTAATTCCAACGAATTTGATCCAACAAGCAAGCATAAAATTATTGATTACATGTCACAACAAAATGACCAAATTAATAAAGGCGGGACAATGCGTTTAGGTGCTTATCCCTGCGCAGTCAAAAAAGATTCCATCTTGTGGAAATGTTATAAAGAAAACTTAGTCTTCGAAAGACATAGACACCGCTATGAATTCAATAACGAATATCGTCAAGAATTCAATGCTCATGGTTTAGAAGTAGACGGTTCATCCGAAGATAATCGTTTAGTAGAAGCGATTGAAAATACCAACTGTGATTTTTTCATAGGTGTTCAATATCATCCCGAATTTAAAAGTCGTCCTAACAAAGCTCATCCTATTTTCCGAGAATTTATTAAAGCTTCTCTTCATCAGCATAACCAAAACAAATAAAAAGCGAAATCCGCTTTTTATTTTCGCTCTAATTTATAATAAGTAAATTTTTCGAATACTTCTTTTTCTTTGATCATCCAATCACGAAAATCAAATGCATCAAAATATGTATCCACATTGTATTCCCCATTAACCACACTGACATAGGCAACCTGACAATAAGAATAAGCTTGTCGGTAAATAGATGCTCCTCCACAAACAATATATTCTTCTTGTTCATTTTGATGTTTTAACAAAAATTCTTCTAAATTATCTATAACAATTACATCATCAAACACCTTGTTTTTTTCTCGTGTAACAAGATATATTTTCCGCTCTTTAAGTTTTTGCGGTAAATTTTGATAAGTTGTTTGACCCATGATAATGTTTTTATGGAACGTATTTTTTTTAAATAATTGCAGTTCCTCTTTAATATGCCAAGGTAAATGTCCATCAATCCCAATGCCCTTATTTTTATCGAATGCCACACTAAACGAAATCATTGTTTGTACTTATACACTAACCTTTCCTTTAATTGCAGGATATGGATCATAACCAACTATCTTGAAGTCATCATAACAAAAATCATCAATATTTTTTATTTCAGGATTGATTATCACCTTAGGTAAAGGTCGCGGTTCCCTTTCTAATTGTTGCTTAATTAAATCTATATGATCGTTATAAATATGTAAATCACCGAAAGTATGAACCATTTCATATGGTTGTAAACCACATACCTGAGCTACCATCATCAATAATAAGCTGTAAGAAGCGATATTGAACGGAACACCTAAAAATAAGTCCGCACTTCTTTGATATAATTGTAAAGACAATTTCTTATTATCTGCACTGACATAAAATTGCACAAAAGCATGACAAGGAGGCAAAGCCATTTGATCTACCTCGGCAGGATTATAGGCAACCATTATATGACGACGAGAAAAAGGATTGGTTTTAATGCTTTCGATAACTTCAGACAGTTGATCAACTCCCATAAAATCACGCCATTGCTTACCGTATACCGGTCCCAAATCACCCCATTTTTGAGCAAACTCATCATTGTTGATAATTTTTTCCACAAATTCCTCTATTGTTTCATTTTGATAACAGTCACTCTTTTGGTATTTAGAAAACGGCCATTCATTCCAAATACGCACTTTATTTTTCACTAAAGGTTGAATATTTGTTGAACCGCTGATAAACCATAAAAGCTCATAAATGACAGCTTTTAAATAAACTTTTTTAGTTGTCAATAACGGAAATCCATCATTCAAATTATATCTTGTTTGATAGCCAAATACGGAAATTGTTCCCGTTTTTGTCCTATCATCTCTTTTTTGACCGTTTTCCAAAACATAACGGCACATATCAAGGTATTGTTTCATTTTATTTACCTTCCCTATATTTTTTTAACGTTTCAACCAACTCGTCAATTTTCGGTTTCAATTGTTTTGCTACATTCAAGGAATCAACAATTTTTTTCTGCACAATTCCGTCACTGATCATTTGATCTAAAACAATATCGGTAAAGCGCAAAAAACCATCAATTTCAATCCGAAAATTTTTCGGTACACGTATCGAAAACAACTCTTTAGCAAATTTTCTTGTTTTACGACAAAAATCATCGATATGTTCGTTTGCCTTATCTATTGATCCGAACTTGGCCATTGAAACCAACATTTTCCCCCCGGTCAAGTCCATAACTCCTAAATCTTTAGATTGTTCTAAATAGAACAATGCCTCATTCAATGAATTTTGCGCTTCGATTCCCGAATTCAAAACACGATTTATACTTTCGTTAATCATTAGAACACCTCATTAAACGGATTTAAATCTAACCCATTGTATTCGATCTCATTCAAGAAATGGGCAATCAAATCAATGCAAGCCTTTAAGTCATGCAAATCAGCTACTTCAGATGGCGAATGCATATTCCTCAAAGGAATCGATATTAATGCACACGGAATACCTTTATCGGCATATTGAATGCGTCTTTCATCTGTACCGGTATTACCATTACTGAGTTCATACTGAACATCTATATCATATTTTTTTGCTGTTTCAATGATTTTTTTATTTAATAAGCGATTTAAGGTTGAGCCGTTATCTATAACCGGTCCGCCGGATAATACAACTTTTCCTGTTTTACCTATTGCACTTCCCGGAAAATCGGAAGCAAAAGTTACATCAACAGCAATCGCTATATCCGGTTTTACCTTCATGGCCGCATAATATGCTCCTTTAGATGTCGTCTCTTCATTCGTTGTACTGACTGCATAAACCTTCGTCTGACAGCTTAACTCTTTAGCCTTTTTTAATGCTTCAAAAATGACAAATACACCCAGTTTATCATCCAAAGCTTTGCCCATTATACAGTCATTTTGAAGTTGGCATACACTGTCATTAAACAACACCCAATCACCATGTTTTACATACTTTTGAGCATCTTCTTTGTTTTTTGCTCCGATATCAATATACAATTCTTCCGCTTTTATATTGGCAGAATACAAATTATTATTAGCAACAACCGCGCCGTAAATACTATCCTTACCATTAAATATCCGAACTTGATGGCCAAGATACATATTATAATTAACTCCGCCGGTATTAATCACCTTTAAAAAGCCTCTTTCATCGATTGATATAACCCGCAAACAAATTTCATCACTGTGGGCAGCCAGCATTACCGTATATCTATTTTGCGGATTAAGGCAAGCATAAACATTACCGGCATAATCATTACTCACTTCATCGGCATATCCCAAAGCATAATTGTAAACTTTTTTCTGTAATTGTATTTCGTTACCGCTGGGAGAAGATGTAGCTAGTAAATCCCATAAAAAATCATTGTTCATTTCAATGCTCCTTTTTAATAACATGTTTAAAGTCTTCTACTCTCAAATTGTAAGCTTCAATCATTTCTTTTTCATACTTCAATTCATCTATTTCGCATCCCAACAAACGCAAATACTCTTTCGCAAACCAAGGGTTCAAAACTAATAAAGGTCCCAACAATGTTGTAGCAAAAAAATTATTTACTCTAATTCCTTCTCCGAGACCTTTAATATTTTGTCCAAAGCCATACTCTACTTTAAACAACGGTGGTACTTGTCCGGTGAAAAAATCAAATTGTGATTGGAAACCGACAATCTGTAATTGTTCATAAGTTCCCATAAATAAACTGTTTTGGCGATTTAACATATCTCTTTGAGCAATAATATCAAAAATATTCAAGCCTTCGGTGGTTTTTCCTTTTTTGTCTACGATTTGCTTACCTAATATTTCATAGGCATTACCGGTAAAGAGGAAAAATGTTCCCTCATCAATTAATTGAGACAATTTTTTTTGATACGGTCTTAAACGTTCAATAATCATTAGTTGCATCTTTTCGTCAGTTGGACCTAAGTAAATCATATTTACTTCATTATCAACAAAATACGGTTTATCATTTATAGATGTAAGTATAAATTGACAATCGGGAAGATTTTTTTTCAATAACCAATAATTCCCTCTATCCCCGAAAAGGTTAGCTACTTCCGAATATAATATTTCTATAACCATTATTTCTTCCCCCGACAAAGTTCAATAACTTTTTCTTTAATTTTTTTATAGTTAGGAATATCATACATATCGAATAAAATATAGATAACCTCCAAACCGTCGACTTGTAATTTATCAGCGGAATGAGCCGGATCAAACGAAGTGCTGATAATATTTTCATCAATTCCGGCATATAACATCCTAACTAAGTAATCTTGCGATCGTTTACCGCCAATCATAATTTGTTTTATACCAGCATCTTTGAAAAATTCGAAATCTACATCATAAATATAGGAAATCATTTCCGAAGATTTTTTCGCATCATGACTATCATCCAAGTTCAGAATAACTGCTTTTGGGCGGGGATCTTTATTAATCACATCACAACTGCTGCTTATAGCAACCGAATTCATGCCTTTAGATAAGATCGATAAAATTTCAATACCGTTTACCTTCTCCGCTGTAAAGCGGCTTGTCGGAATATGGACATTTTTCAATCCGCGGGCTATTTCTTGCGGTTTAAGTCCCACTTCACTCAATAAAGATATAACAGCTGTTTCATTGTAATAATCAACAGTTCTGTAACCGACTAAAGGATAAGAATAATCGCTGCCGTTGCTGCTGACAATTATATTTCCGTCTTTCACTTCTTTTAAAATGTACTTACACTCAGGTGATGCAAAATCGCAATTCGGACAATGTCCTTGACCGAGAGAATGATTGCGAACAAAGTCCCATTCGATCTTATTGCCGCATTGCGGACAAACGACAATATCTTTTATAAGATTATCTCGACAAATTTCATTTTTCTGCAATAATACTTTGAAAAATATTCTGTTTTTATTTCTGCCCTTACCCAATTGAGAACTGATTAAATCATCGCCGTTTAAAACCAATTTAGTACTTTGAGGCAAATTTTCATCAATTATATTAAAAATAAATTGTACATTGGCATTGCGCATCATTGAATCTCGCTGCAAATTAGTGCATAACAAATAATTTGGATGTAAATATTTATAAACGCGAATGCTACTGCGCTCATCTATTTCTAAGCAGGCAAATTCCTGATGACATACTCCATTTAAATCGCAGTTTGTTATTAAGCAGGAAACAATACCACTGATTATATTACTGCCAAAGCCATTATCGAAAACCGTATAACCGCAATTTCTCAATGTTTGGGATAGCATATTATTAGTACTGGTTTTACCGTTAGTACCGGTAGTCGCAATAACGCATTTGGGAGGGGTTATCATTTTTAATATATCCGGATATAATTTTAAAGCAATCTCACCCGGTATATTAGTGGCATTAAAGCCCAATAATTTCATAAACCGGATGATAAGTTTAGTTATCCATAAAGTAAATTTAAAACGAAATCTTTTCATATATTTTTCCTCTTGTATAATTATAAATTATTTTTACCTACAATAAAATGATTTCCGTAAACATTTTGGCAGCCTTTTCTATTATGTCATCGGGAAACTGATAGTCTTTTGTATGCAATTGTGCGTAATTCTCACCATCGCCGATACCGAAAAATGCTCCTGGTGTTTTTTGTAGATAATAACCGAAATCTTCCGACCACCGCATCGGCTCTGTCAAATAAATATATTCCCAAGCGTTTTTTTGACATATATCTTCCAGTTTTTGAACACAATTTTCTCTGTTTTCTGTCACCGGAAAATAATCCGTTTCCTCAATACTACACTTTAAATTGTATTTTTTCGCTAATTGTCGAGCTTCATTTTTAATAGCAGAAAGATAATTGACAAATATATTTTGCTCATCTGCTCTGATTGTCAAATTCAAATTACCTGAATGAGCAGACATACCAAATTGTTCACTGCCCAAATTCAACCCGATAACCGTTGCCAACAATATTCTGCCATTTTCTTTATAAACGGAAGTAATTTTTTTTATGTTATTGATTAGTTCTACAAAAGCATCTGTAGGATTTATTCCGTTTTCCGGATAGGCAGCATGTGTCGGCTTTCCAGTATAACTTATTTTTAATCCCGTAGATCCACAAGCGAATGTTTTCTTTCTTAATAAAATGCTCCCAAGAGGAAATCCCGGAATGTTATGTAAACCGTAAACTTCGGATATTTCTTTTTCTTCAAGCAATTGGCAACACAACTTAGCCCCCTGTCCAATTTCTTCTGCCGGTTGAAAAATCAAATATACATCTCTATAAACATTCATCCTAGAAAGTAACACTGCCACATAACAAATAATTGCGCAATGTCCATCATGCCCGCAATAATGACCGGTATCACCATCGGATAAAGTAATTCCATCCATATCGCATCTTAATGCTATCGGCTTTTTTAAAGGTCTTGTACTCTTTTTATATGCATAAAACCATTTATCTTTTTTTACAATCGTAAACGTCGTGTTTTTGGCAATAAACTCAATTAACAGATTCATTGTTTTCAATTCCTCAAAACTTTTTTCCGGAATATTATGTAAGTTCTTTCGTAATTCGTAAATATTATTAACAGTTGTCATCTTTAAGCCTCTTTTCACTATCTATTTTATTTCTTTTAATTAAATAGTCAAATTTTCCAAGTATTTTTAGGACATATTCATTACGCTGAATAAAATTATAGTAGAAAGGAGGTGTCACCATGAACATCATTTTAATAGTGGGAAAGTTGATTTCGTTTGTCAAAAACGATGATGATAATATATTGACCAGAACCATAATAATTGAAGTACCGCGACCTTTTGCTAACAGTAATGGAGAAACTGAAAATGATTATTTTCAGGTTGAGCTGTGGCGTGGCTTATCAGAAATGATTAATGATAATTTGCCATTAAATTCCACTGTGGCGATTAAAGGACGACTTCAATCAAAAGGTGAGAAAAATATAATCATCGCCGAAAAATTTACTTTCATTAATTAACTGTACTAAACAGTGAATCCTCCGCAACTTACGGAGGATTCTATTTTGCTTTTAATAGTCCAAACTAAAAAATAATTTTTCATACGAAGGATAAGGAAGATTATCGACAGAAATATAATGTTCCATTTTATCGGCAATTTTACGTAACTGTTCTGTTAAATGCAAAATGTTATGCAAAATAAATAAACATTTTTCTTCATTATTGCTCAACATATTCATTTCAACAATTTTGTCTTCAACCTCACCGGCTTTTAAAGAACATTCATCAATAAATTCGGTCAACTTATGTGCTTTAATTTTTGTCGATTCGGAAATAAATTCCATACCGGCAGCAGTAATGAAATTCAATTCCTTAATTGCCGAAGGAATAACATTCTGATAAATCATTGCTGTTAATGTTTTACATTCAATGCTGCGCACATTAACATATGACTCATACATAATCTCAGTACGTGCCAATATTTCCTTCTCCGTATAAATATGGTATTCCAAAAATAATTTTTTGCTTTCTTCTTTAGAAAACACACCGATTGCTTCCGCAAAAGTAGGTATGTTACTTAATCCGCGTTTTTTCGCTTCTTTAAGCCACTGTTCGCTGTATCCATTTCCCGAAAAGACAATTCTTTGGTGTTTGCCATATAAATCAGCAATAATACTTAAAGATTTTTCTCGAACATCCTGTCTGTATTTAGCATTATCTAAATCAGAAGCAATTTCATTCAACGCTTTTGCCAGCGATGTATTAATAACAATATTTAATTGTGAAGCATTAAGTGATGATCCCAACATTCTAAATTCGAATTTATTTCCGGTAAAAGCAATAGGTGAAGTTCGATTACGATCTGAATTATCCTTCGGTAAGTGTTTTATTGTCGCAATACCGAATTCATTTAATCCCGATTTTACATAAGATGTCGGTTTTCCTGCCGTTATAGATTGTAATATATTTTCAATCGTATCACCTAAAAAGATAGAAACTATAGCCGGTGGTGCTTCACTTCCACCCAATCGGAAATCATTCCCGGCATCAGAAGAAGCTAAACGTATTAATGACGCATTTTCATCTACCGCCTTAATTAAAGCCACAATAAACAGAAGAAAACGAACATTGTCATGCGGATCGGTTCCGGGATCAAACAAATTCTGACCGTCATCAGTGATCAGCGAATAATTGTTGTGTTTTCCCGAACCATTAACTCCATCAAATGGTTTTTCATGCAATAAGCATACCAATCCGTGTTTTAAAGCAACTTTTTGTAAAATATCCATCATCAACATATTTTGATCTATCGCAATATTTAAGCTGTTATATAACGGAGATATTTCAAATTGTCCCGGTGCCACCTCATTATGTTCTGCTTTGGCATAAATACCTAAATCCCATAATTGTTTATTAACTTCTTCCATAAAATCATTCACTCTTGTTGGTATAGAGCCAAAATAATGTTTTTCCAGTTCCTGTCCTTTAGGAGGAAGAGCTCCGATTAAAGTTTTACCGGTTAAATATAAATCCCGACGTTTTAAAAACAATTCTTTATCTACCAAAAAATATTCTTGTTCTAATCCTACAGACGGAATTATCCGATGAACATTCTTGTCACCAAAAGCATTAACAATTTTTTTTGCTGCCTCACTTACAGCTTCGATTGATTTTAAAAGCGGACCTTTAGTATCCAATGATTCACCTGTATAAGAAATAAAAACTGTTGGAATATATAAAACATGTCCACGAATAAATGCCGGAGACTCTACATCCCAATAAGTATAACCACGTGCCTCAAAAGTTGCTCTTAAACCACCTGACGGAAAAGATGATGCATCCGGCTCGTCTCTAATTAATGATTTGCCGGAAAAATGACAAATAGCTGTTCCATCCTTCTCTTCAATGAACGAATTGTGCTTTTCGGCAGTAGATCCGGTCAATGGATGAAACCAGTGCGTAAAATGGGTACAACCATGTTCGATTGCCCAACATTTCATCTCGTGAGCAATTGCATCAGCACATTCGTTATCTAGCGGAACTTCATGATTCTTTGCTTTTTTAAATTTTTCATATATGGGTGAAGGAAGATGTTTTTGCATTACTTTATCATTGAACAATAAACATCCAAAATTTTCAAAATCATATTTCATCAACAATACCTCCAAATATGTGTTTAATTTTACTATATATTGATATTTTTTCAAGTTTTTTTTATAAAACTTGAAAAAAATTTACATTTTTATGTTTTTGAGCAACTTTAATGTGCTTTGCATAAAAAAAGATGTCATATGACATCTTTTTAAACTGATTAAATTTTGTTTTCTGATCCTAAAACATCTATAATCTTGTGCTTAACAAGGTTCTTGATGTTTTCTCTTGCCGGTTTCAAATATTGACGAGGATCGAAATCAGCAGGGTGTTCATCAAAGTATTTACGAATTGTTCCGGTCATAGCTAAACGTAAGTCACTATCAATATTGATCTTACATACAGCTAATTTAGCAGCTTGTCTTAATTGTTCTTCAGGAACTCCTACTGCATCCGGCATATGTCCACCGTGATCATTGATCATCTTTACATATTCTTGAGGTACTGAAGATGAACCGTGTAATACAATTGGGAAGCCAGGTAATCTCTTAGATACTTCGTCCAAGATATCAAAACGTAATGGAGGTGGTACTAAAATACCTTTTTCATTGCGTGTACATTGTTCCGGCTTAAACTTATATGCGCCATGACTTGTACCGATAGCAATTGCTAATGAGTCACAACCTGTTCTCTTAACGAATTCTTCAACATCTTCAGGTCTTGTATATGATGAATCTTCAGCAGATACTTTTACATCATCTTCAACACCTGCTAGTGTTCCTAATTCAGCTTCAACAACTACACCGCGAGCATGAGCGTAATCAACAACTTGTTTTGTTAAAGCAATATTTTCTTCGAATGATTTGCTTGAAGCATCGATCATGACAGATGTAAAACCATCATCAATACATGATTTACATATTTCAAAAGAATCACCATGATCCAAATGTAAAACGATTGGCAATCCTGTTTCAATTACTGCTGCCTCAACCAATTTAACCAAGTAAGTTCTATTGGCATATGCTCTTGCACCTTTAGAAACTTGTAAAATAACCGGTGAATTGCATTCTTTTGCTGCTTCAGTAATACCCTGAATTATTTCCATGTTATTAACATTGAAAGCGCCGATTGCATATCCGCCATTATATGCTTTTTCAAACATATCTTTAGATGTAACTAATGGCATAAAAATCCTCCTTCAAAATGCTTTTGTTTACATAAATATATTAGCATATTTATCGAGCAAAAAAAAGACGAATTTCTTCGTCTTTAATTTATTACTTTAATGCTGCAGCAACTTCTTCAACCCAATTGTCTTTTTTCTTTTCGATTCCTTCACCGACAACATAAAGAACAAAACTTTCAACTGCAGAATCATTGTTCTTTAAGTAAGCAGACACCTTTAAATTACCATCTAAGATAAAAGCTTGATCAACCAAGCACAAGTCCTGTAATGATTTTGAAACTCTTCCGGCAACCATTTTATCAATAATTCCTTCAGGCTTTCCGGCATTTTTCGGATCATTCTTGGCAATTTCTTTTTGAATTGCAGTTTCATGTTCAACAATTTCTTGAGGCATATGGTCTCTATCAACATATTGCGGTTTCATTGAAGCAATTTGCATAGCAATATGTTTGCCTACTTCTTCATTTTTGCCTGTTAAAACAACAATGCAAGCAGTTTTTCCATCGTGGTGAACATATGTGCCAAATAATTGGTCATCATTTTTCTCAACGATTGTAAATCTTCTTAAAGTCATTTTTTCGCCGGTTGCGAATGAAACAGCAGCAATTTCTTCGTTTACAGTTCCGTTTTCAGCTTTTAAAGTTAATGCTTCCTCAACATCTTTCGGTTCATTTTCCAAAATAGCTTTAGCAACTGCTTTTACCATATTCTTAAATTTATCGGTTCTAGCAGTAAAATCTGTTTCTGAATTTACTTCTACCAATACAGCTTTGTTACCTTCAACCAAAATTGATGCCAATCCTTCAGCAGCAACTCTTCCCTGTTTAGCTTGTGATTTTGCGATACCTTTTTCTCTTAACCAGTCTACTGCTTTTGCCATATCGCATTCGCTTGCTTCCAAAGCCTTCTTGCAATCAAGCATTCCGGCACCGGTTTTTTCTCTTAATTCCTTAACTAATTCTACTAAGTTAGCCATAATTACTCCTCTGTCTTTTCTGCCGGTTGTTCAGCAGTTTCTTTTGCTTCTGTTACAGTATTTTCTGCAGCAGGTTGTACTCTTTCTCTTCTTTCATATTTGCGATGTTGGTTATTCTGACGGTTATTTTGTTGGCGTCTTTCTTCGTTTTTAGATCTTCTTCTTCTTTCGTTCTCAGCAGCCTGTTCCTGAACAACAACGATTACATCGCTCATTGTAACTTCCGGTAATTCATCGGTTGTATAAGCAAATTCCAATAATCCGCCTTTAGCTTCAACGATTGCATCGTTCATTACGCCAACCAATAATTTGATAGCTTTAACAGCATCATCATTTCCCGGAATAGCATAATCCAAAATAGCTGGATCACAGTTAGTATCTGCAATACCGAAAACCGGAATATTTAATTTTCTTGCTTCCAATACGGCATTATAGTCTTCTTTAGGATCAACAACAAATAAAGCATCAGGTAATTTCTTCATTTCTTTGATTCCGCCTAAGAAGTTTTCTAACTTTTCAGCTTCTTTTTTAATTAAAGCTTGTTCTTTTTTAGGATAATTAGCGATAGTTCCCTTTTCTTCCATCTGTTCAATTTCAACTAATCTCTTGATTCTCTTTTGAATTGTACGATAGTTTGTCAATGTTCCGCCCAACCATCTTTGATTTACATAGAATGATCCGCTTCTTAATGCTTCTTCCATAACGATTGCTTGAGCCTGTTTCTTTGTTCCAACAAATAAAACACGTCCGCCTCTTTCAGCGATGGCTTTCATTGCAGCATATGCTTCATCAATAGCTGTAATTGTCTTTTCCAAATCGATAATGTGAACTCCATTTTTTGCACAATAGATGTTAGATTTTTGTCTTGGATCCCATCTTCTTGTTTGATGTCCAAAGTGAACACCGCTTTCTAATAACTTACGCATTGTAACAACTGACATAAATATAATTTCCTCTCTTTCCGTTGTTTTCCTCCACTATTTCTGACAATATTAACTTTTACAAGCACGGAATATTGAATTCATAGTGTGTGTAATGTGCGCTAAAACACCAAATAATATTTTATCACAAATATAGTCTAAAACAATAGTTAATGTTTAAATTCTTTGAATTCTTTGTAAGACATATATTCTTCTAGCCTTATTTCGTAAGCATTTATTAAATCCTCTCGATATTTTAAATTATAATTAACTCCCATTTCCTTCAGTAAATATTCTGTAAACAAAGGATTCAATATCAATAATGGACCTATCAAATAAGTAGCGTAAAAATTACGATATTTAATTCCTTCATGATCGCTGTTTTTAAATCCGTATCCCTTTTCCACATTGATAAAATACTTATCACACGGGCTCGAATTGGAAAACAAAGATTTAAAACCAACTATTTTTATATTGTTAAAATTACCTAAGAAACAAGAATTATGATGATGGCTAAAATCTCTTTGTGCATAAAAATCAAATAATCCTATGCCTTCGATATCATCAATTTTTTCTCCGAATATTTCCAAAGCATTACCTGTAATTAAGAAAAAAGTATTATTTTCAATAAGTTCTTGTAATTTTTCCTTGTATGGTTTTAATTGTTCGATAATTTTTTGTTGGTACCTTTCCATCATTGAACCCATATAAATCAAATCCACATGATGTTTCACAAAATATGGTTCTTGATTAAATTCCGTTCTAATAATCTCGGTATTCTCACAACATTCGGCAAGATATTCAACATTAAAGCTATCGCCGTATAGATCAGCCACATCACTATATAAATATTCTATAATCATTTTCCAAACCTCTGCTGCAATTCTCTTAGGATAATATCGGCATTACGATATTGATATATATCATGCACAACCGCCACGGTATCCACACCATCTTGTACAAAATCAACGCATTTAGTTTCATCCTTTATGGCAACTATCTTTTCCGATGGTATCTTAGCCAATAACAATCTTACTTTATAATCGGCATAACGCACTCCCGCAACGATTACTCTGTCAATATCTTCTTTGTTCAAGCATTCATAATCGGTATCATAAATATAAGAGATAACTTCGCTTCTTTCTTGTGAACGCATGTCAAACAAATCATCAATTATGATAATTATATTTTTCTTTCCCGGAAGATTACTTACATAATCCATTGCTCTGGACAGTGAAACAGGATTTTGCCCCTTAGTCATTTGAAATACCACCCTCACATCACCGATCTTCTCATTAAAAAAGCGTGAATGAACTATTTCCATACTTTCAAAAGAATGAGCAATATGTTTTAATCCGCATTCTTTCGCAACAACAAGTGCACTCAATTGATTATAAATATTAAACAAGGAGTTATTTAATAATTTAAATTTTTCTCCGTTCACAGTCATTGAATAATCGTCATAATCCGTAACAACATATTGAGCTTTTTCATTTTGAAAAGAACAAACCGGACAATGAGCTCTGCCAATATGGTGATAACGAATAAAATCAAACACTAATTTATTGCCACAATTGGGACATATTTTAATATCGCAATTCTTGGAAATATTTTTGCTTTTTTCATTTTTCTGTTGAGCAATGCTGAAAAATATTCTTTTATTTTTTTTACCTAATTGCGATGAAATTAAATCATCACTGTTTAAAATCAAAGTAGACTCTTGCGGTAAACCTTCATTGATTTTATTAAACACATAATCGGTGTGACCATTACGCCCCATCGTATCCATAAATAAATTGGTGCAAATAACATAATCAGGTTTTACGGCGGCTAATAAATCTTTGGTCGATAATTCATCAAATTCCAAAATAGCTACATCGGCTTGGCTTTTACCAAAAACAGAAGTATTTAATATCAAGGCTTTGCTTAAACCCGGGCGCAAATTACAGCCATCTTGATTAAACGCGACTCTATAACCTTCCTTACGAAACAAATCTGCTAATATATTGCAAGTAGTTGTTTTCCCGTTTGTACCTGTTACCGCAATAACCAATTTAGGTTTAGCTATATGATAAAGAAATTTATCATCAAATTTCAGGGCGACAATCCCCATCCTGTCAGCTTCTTTATTTTTTTCGAAAAAACGATAATAAATTTTGCTTGCCCATAATCCTAAATAAAAAAACATAAAATCACCTTTTCCTAATATAATTCAACTTTTGTTTTTTTCAAAAGCTTTATCATAACTTTCCCGTAAATGCCCAATAGTTATATGCGTATATATTTGCGTAGTGCTCAAACTGCTGTGTCCCAATAATTGTTGAACAAATCTTATGTCAACACCGGCATCCAAAAGATGAGTGGCAAAAGAATGCCTTAATGTATGCGGATGAATTTTAAAAGGCAAATTATTTTCCAAAACGGCTCTATCTAAAATATATTGAATTCCTCTGGAAGTTAATTTTTCTCCTCTGCTATTAATAAAAACATATTCCACATCATCCTTGACATATTTAACTCTTACTGTATTTAAATACTGTTTCAATAATTTTTCAATCACTTCATAAAAAGGAACGATTCTTTGTTTATTTCCTTTACCTACAATATACAGCAAACGATTATTAAAATCGATATCGCTTATTTTTAAGTTTACCGTTTCCGATAAACGTAAACCGCAACCGTACATAACTTCAAACATCGTTCGATCTCTTAAACCACGGTCATCGTTAACATCAAAACAACTTAATAATAAATCAATTTCATCCGCAAATAAATAATCAGGCAATCTTTTTTGATTATTAGTAACCTTCACAGATAAAAATGGATTACCGGAAAATAAACCGACATCATTTAAATAGCGATAAAAAGAACGTAAACTGCTCAAATTTCTGGCAATGCTGCGATTTGACAGTTGCTTGGTCTCATCTGCTGTTCGCAAATAATTCAAATAGTCTAAAACTACTGTGCGATTAACTTGCTCTAAAGAAACAATATTTTGAGCAAAAAGATAATCCAAATATCTTCGAATATCCCTTCGATATGCATCAATCGTATTTTCACTGGAACTGTTGCTTAAATAAATATAGTCTAAAAACTTATTTAAATACTCATCCATTTTTACCACTCTTTACTGTACTCTTTAATTATCGGTAAAGACTGCAGACTATAAGCTTGCTTTTTTTCATTCTTTTTCGTTGGAATAGTTAAATTGAAAATTCCAAAATTAGCATTCATCGGTTGAAAATTTTCTGCGGCCTCCGTAATATAATGAGCCATAGCTCCAATCATAGTTGTATTGGGCAATACCAAAGGTTGATTGCCACTTAAATATAAAGCCATATTATGTCCGGCAAGAAGCCCACTGGCAGCCGATTCAACATAGCCCTCCACACCGGTCATCTGCCCGGCAAAAAACAAATCATCGCGTTTTTTACATTGATATGTTGGTTTCAATATCAATGGTGATTTTAAATAAGTATTTCTATGCATTACACCATAGCGGACAATTTCACAATTTTCCAATCCCGGAATCAAAGAAAACACCCTTTTTTGTTCTT
Source organism: Erysipelotrichia bacterium (assembly GCA_030525245.1). Classification (GTDB taxonomy): domain Bacteria; phylum Bacillota_I; class Bacilli_A; order Erysipelotrichales; family Erysipelotrichaceae; genus UBA1783. The sequence continues at coordinate 56,514 of JAUNFB010000002.1, read as the reverse complement.
TCCATTTCAAATGGGTTTGAAAGCCTACCAAATTATACAATGTATTTACAGCATTATCTTGTCTGAGCTGGACGACAGCATAAAACCTTTGTCCATCTTTGTCCAGACCAACAGGTTTTAATGGACCGAAAGTCAAAGTTTGCGGACCCCTTTTAGCCATTACTTCAATCGGCATACAACCTTCAAAATATGTTTCATCTTTATCAATATCATGCAATTCAGCAGTTTCCGCATTAACAAGTTCATAATAAAAGCGATCAAATTGTTCTTTGTTCATCGGACAATTCAGATAATCTGCCTCACCTTTATCATAGCGACTTTTATAATAAGCAACATCCATATTGACCGATTCTTTGGTGACAATAGGTGCTGCGGCATCATAAAAATGTAAAGAATCTTGATGTAAAAATTGACGAATACTTTCAGAAAACTTATCCGATGTCAATGGTCCGGTCGCAATGATTGTCGGCCCGTCAGGAATAATCGTTATTTCCTCATTGATTACATTTACCAAGGGATTATTTTTTATGTAATCAGTTATTCCTTGAGCAAAATGTTCCCGATCAACAGCTAGCGCACTTCCCGCAGGCAAGGCATTCTTATCAGCAAATCTCATTATCAGCGAATCCAATAAGCGCATTTCCTCTTTCAAAAGACCGACAGCATTAGATAATGAATTACTTCTTAGCGAATTTGAACAAACAAGCTCGCTGAATTTATCCGTGTGATGTGCGCCTGTATTTTTTTGCGGACGCATTTCATACAAATTTACTTCTATTCCCTTACGTATTAACTGATAAGTTGCCTCACATCCGGCTAAACCGGCTCCGATTACATTTACTTTATCCATTCTTTTTTACCTTTTTTGCTGAAGCACTTTTCTTATTCGTAGCTTCAATATAATGACATTTCGGATAATTACTACATCCAATGAATTTTGTTCCATACCGAGAAACTCTTTCCACTAAAGCACTGCCGCATTGCGGACAAGTTCTGCCCACTTCCACCGGTGCTTCTTTTTCCTTTTTAACAATATATTTACATTGAGGATAATTGCTGCAAGCAACAAACTTGCCGAAGCGACCCATTTTTTCCACCAATTTACTGCCGCATTGCGAACATACGCCGAAATCATTATCACTATTTTCTTCTCCGATACTCTCATGATACTTACATTCCGGATAATTGCTGCAGGAAATAAACTCGCCATATCTTCCTTTGCGAATAACTAATTCATTGCCGCATTGCGGACAGGTTCTGCCGGTTTTCACCGGTTGAATTTTTTCCATATTCTCTTTGGCATTATCCAACAATTTTATAAATTGTTCATAAAAATCGTGAAGAGATTTGACTTTGTCCAATTCACCTTCAGCTATTTCATCCAATTGTTTTTCCATATTTGCTGTATATTTAACATTAATGATATCCTTGAAAAATTCATCAAGTTTATTCGTTGTTAATATACCTTGTTCGGTAGGAATAAACACTTTTGTTTTGCTGCCTGAACTCTGTTTTTCTAATGAAACATAGTTTCTCTTAATTATCGTATCAATTATTGTGGCGTAAGTTGATGGACGACCGATTCCGTTTTCTTCCATTGTTTTTATTAATTTTGCTTCGGTATATCTTGATGGTGGTTCGGTAAAATGTTGCTTACTGATAATTTCCAATGGGGAAATTTGTTCCTTTTCAGTCAAAACCGGTAAAATTTTATCATCATCAACCTCCGGATAAACTTTTAAATAGCCATCAAATATGCGTGTTTTCCCATTGGCAGTAAATTCATATTGTTGATAATTTAACAATACGGTCATACTATCATAGAGAGCATCTGCCATCATAGCCGCCAATGTGCGATTATAAATTAATCGGTATAATTTCAACTCATCATTAGTTAAATAATTTTTTATCTTGTCCGGTTCATTATTAATATCGGTAACTCGAATTGCTTCATGCGCATCTTGTGAATTTTTGCCGATTTTTTGATGATAATTCCCTACATACTTTTGTCCAAAATTATCTAAAATATATTTTTTACCTTGTTCAATAAATACCGGTGATAGACGCGTAGAATCAGTACGCATATAAGTTATCAAACCGGTAGTTGTTGTACCGATATTAATACCTTCATATAATTTTTGTGCAATTGTCATAGTTTTCTTAGAAGTAAAATACAATTTATTGGCCGCATCTTGTTGCAAAGTAGAAGTGGTATAAGCTAATTTAGGCTTTTTGGCTTTAATTTCCTTATTGACTTGTTTAACAGTAAACTCCTTACCTGTACATTCATCAACAATCTCCTGGGCTTGTTGTTGATTTTCAACTTTAGCTTTTTCATTATTAATTTTTGTTAAATCAGCAGAAAAATCTGTTTTCTCTTTGCTAAATTCGGCATTTATTGTCCAATATTCTTGAGGAACAAATCTGTTTATTTCTTCTTCCCGGTCAACAATAAGTTTTAGAGCAACCGATTGTACTCTACCGGCACTGCGTGATTTTATTTTGCTGTTTAAAAGTCCGCTTAGTTTAAAACCGATAATCCGATCCAATATTCTTCTGGTTTCTTGAGAATTAACCAAATTCATATCCACTTTCCGTGGTTGAGATATGGCCTGCGTAACTGCCGGTTTGGTAACCTCATGAAAAACTATTCGATTTTTTTCATTAAGATCAATATCTAAATTTTTTGCTAAATGATAAGCTATTGCTTCCCCTTCTCTATCCGGGTCTGTAGCCAATAACACATTATCTGCATCCTTTACCTTTTCTTTTAATTCTTTAACTACTGCTTTCTTATCTTTGGAAATAACATATGTCGGCTTAAAATCATTGTCCACATCAATTCCTAAACGACCTTTACCGCTGGTTGCCAAATCACAAATATGACCTTTAGAAGCTGTTACCACATAGTCTTTTCCTAAATATTTTTCAATTGTTGAAGCCTTTGAAGGTGATTCGACAATTACCAAATTCTTAATATTTTCCTTCTTTTTCATTTATATAACCTCTTTAACCCTATTTTCTTGATAGCCTTATATATGGTAAGCAAAATCAAGCGTTTTTGTCAAATATATCGTTTAGATTGTTTTGAATTATCATATTAGCTCCTTGCTGAATCAATAAATTACAACCTATTCCACTCTCATCATCATAACTATAAGGAATGCAGTAAACTTCTCTATTCAAGTTTATCGCTTCATTTACGGTCAACATTGTTCCGCTCTTTTCTTTTGCCTGGGTGACTATGACCGCCTGTCCTAAAGCAGCTATAATGCGATTGCGAAAAGGGAAATGTCTTTTTAGAGGAGTCACATCAAGAGGATATTCACTTAAAACCAACTGTTTTTCAAATAACATTTCGTATAATTGGCGATTCTCATATGGGTAATAGACATTTAACCCGTTTCCGATTACCGCGATAGTTTTTTTAGCATTATAATGAGCTATACTGTCAATTCCTTTTGCCAAACCGGAAATTATCGTATATTTGCTCAGCATTCCGACAACATGTTCAGTCATTCTCTTGCCATAGTCAGTAATTTCCCGTGATCCTACTACAGATATTTTATCGCCTTGCAAAAGTTGCTTATTGCCGCAATAGAACAAAACAAAAGGAGGCTCTTTCAACTCCAACAGCTCCGGCGGATAATCATCATCGAGAATGGTTATAGCCTCCTGCAAAGCAATATTTTCTCTGATTACTTCTTTTCGTTCTATTGCTTTTTTTATTTGAAAATAGTCTCCTCTGTATTTAATTGCTAATTGAATCAAATAATTACGCATTCCGACTTCCTCCTATTAAATAGTAGAAATCAAAATCGATATTTCCTAAAATAAGCTCAATTGTGCCGCTTCTGCTACCGGACGATAGCTATGACGATGAATGTTTGTAATCCCATATTTCTTCAATGCCGCCAAATGTTCGGCAGTGGGATATCCTTTGTTTTTCTTGAAATTATATTGCGGATATAGCAAATCCAACTCATCCATCAAATGATCTCTGGTAACTTTTGCCAAAATGGATCCAGCAGCAATACTACCTGACTTTTGATCACCTTTCACTAAATCAATTACCTCTTTATTTATATTCAGTTTGACAGCATCGGTCAAAACAATATTGCAAGGAGCATCCAAAGCAATTTTAGCGGTTGCCATTTTTGTAGCCCCTAAAATATTTAATTCATCAATGGTTTTTTCATCAACAATTTGAATATTATAATACAGAGCATCGTGTAAAATAATTTGAAACAATTCCTCTCTTTTTTTAGCGGACAGCTTTTTAGAGTCATAAATGTCTTTGGTATCATAATTGAATGGAAATATAACTCCTGCTACTACTAGCGGACCGGCTAACGGTCCTCTACCCGCTTCATCTATACCGATGATCAATTTGTTTTCAGACCAATATTTTTCTTCGTATAAATTTTCAGTTTTCATATTTTTCCCAACTAATTGCTCCCAATTGATTATTTCTTATATCCTTAAGAATTAGAGCGTACACTCTCTTTTCATCAATTTCGTTTTCTTTCAAAAAGCATTTTCGACTGATCGCAATATTTTTTAATGTCTCATGAACATCATCACTTACTTCAATATCATAGCGTCTGCGCAACTTATCGGCATGATTTTGAATTAAAAAATTAATCGCATAAACGACAACATCCTCAATAGGCAAAATATTATCATTAATCGCTCCGGTTATTGCCAGTAAATAGGCACTGTCTTGATTTTCTAACTTTGGCCACAAAACTCCCGGTGTATCCAATAAAGATACTTCTTTAGATATTTTAATCCATTGCAAATTCCTGGTAACTCCCGGTTTATCGGCAATTTTAGCGATTTTTCTCTTACTTACAGAATTAATTAAAGTCGATTTTCCAACATTAGGGATACCTAAAACCATTGCCTTTATTTCTACATTTATTAATCCTTTAGATTTCAAACGATTAATTTTGTTCTCCATCATTTTGGTACAAGCATTAGAAATAATTGTTGATACATTATCAGCTAATAAGTTTAAAGCCAAAACTTCTTTTCCTTGTTGTTGAAAATAAGTAATCCAATTTTTAGTGATTTCCTTTTCCGCTCTATCGGCTTTGCTCAAGACAACAAGAGTGGGCTTGTTGTTAATGATTTCCTTCAGCAACGGATTTTCACTGCTTAAAGGTATTCTGGCATCTCTGATTTCGATTACCATATCAACGAGTTTAATTTTTTCTTGAATTTCCCTTTTAGCTTTTGCCATATGTCCGGGATACCAATTAATATTTACTTTGTTATCGTTATTCATTACTTTCATCCTTTCATTTTGAGCTGATAATCACAAAAGTTCCGATTAAACTGCAAACAATATTTATATGTTTTAAATATAAAACAACTACCACTGCCGAAAAAATAAATTATATAACATTTTTTACACAGAGCTAATAATAAAACATTTATCATCTTCTTTTCTGTCTTGACATCCATTTTAATCAGTATATTCCCATCATTTTTGTAAACATATTTTAGAAAGAATAATTATCCTGCTTACTTTTCCCAAGTTTTTAACAGAAATATTCTTTTTTCAAAACCACCACGAAGTTCTCTTTTCTTTTCCGCAATATCGTTGACTTCCTTCCAAGAAATATCCTCAGCAACCATTATAGCTTTAAATACCTCCAAAACATCGGCTAATTCAGCAATTAATTCTCGCTTATCAGCGGCAGATGCTGCTTCCGTACTTTCTTCTATCAACTTCTTTAACAATTCTGTTTTGTATTCATCAACAGATAATATTTCAGTTAATGCCGATTTATTATCCTGTTCAATGATTTGCGGAATTTTATCTCTAACTAATTTATTATAAATCTTGGTCATATTTTAAACTCAATTCTTCACCATTAACATACACATTTAAATATATATTGTCTGCATCAGAACAATCATAACTAAAATTAAACAGTGTTTCATTCGGATCTTTTCTCAATTGCAGAATTGAATTACTGAATTCATCTTCTTTTGAGCGATAACTCAAAATTTTTCTTATACCAAATAAATCTCTGTTCTTCAAATCTTTTAATTGTCTCTTTGCTTCGTTTAAACGAAAAATACTATTACTTTTATTATCGGCAACCTGATGTTCTGAGTACTTGCCATGAATATAATGATTGGTATGCACATACTCATCTTTTATAAATTCAACATCAACATTATCATTATGAACTTCAATAGAAGCTGCTACATTTTTATTTGTATCAATGACATTTACATGATAGCCGGAAGCAATTTTCATGCTTTTACATCTGCTGATCATATCTTCAATAGAGTTGGCTGATGATATTAACCTCTGAGAAAAATACCGTGGAAGGTATTGCGTATTAATATTCTCCTCATGACAATAATTAATCGTTTTAACAATACCGTAATTGTTCCAACTGATACCATTTCCGAAAGGCATATTAAACATATCGTTAGTTACAAACCATTGCCGATTACCATCCCAAACTTTACTCAAACAAAAATTTCCGGTTATATAAATGTCATCCTCATTATGCGAAAGAATATACTTTCCATTCGCGTTTTTACAAACTATTGTGCTACAGCTATCATTTTTGTAATTTAATATCTCCGGACATAAAGAAGCAAAATAAACAAATCTGTCGATACCTAATCCATCTGCTTTACCTATCGTTTCCTGATAGAAACTAATATATTCTTTTTCTAATTTTTGCCAATTATCCTCAATCATTTTCCTCTTTGTATCATCATGCTCTATAATATTTTTAACTGTTTCCAAATTAATCTCTGTATTGTTTTTGAAAAACTGTCCCGATTTATAACCATTATCATAAGATGATCCGTGTAGATTTAAAATAGTTGTTTTCATAAGTTTCCTCTTTCTTCATTAAGTCCATGCATTTTATATAAGAAGCAATCTTTTTCATGAGAATAGATCAATCCGATTGCTTGCAAATAAGAATAAACAATAGTGCTTCCGACAAATTTCATTCCTCTTTTCCTCATATCAGCTGAAATATCATCTGATAATTTATTGGTAGTTTTGCCGATTTCATAAATCACTTTGTTGCCGCTAAAGGATTTTAAATATTCGCCGAATGAACCATATTTTTTACTTATTTGAGCAAAAATAATACTGTTGGTTACTGCAGCCTTTATTTTCAAACGATTTCTGATAATTCCCGCATTATTCAGCAATTCCGTTATTTTTTTATCATCATAGAGCATAATTTTTTCTATGGCAAAATTATCAAAAGCTTTTTGAAATGCTTCTCTCTTGTTCAAAACACATTCCCAAGACAATCCGGCTTGAAATGTTTCCAATATTAACATTTCGTATAAATAGTGTTCATCCAGATTCAGTTTTCCCCATTGATTATCGTGATAATCTATATATAAAGGGTTATTTAAATTGCACCATCGACATCTGTTCATAATTTATTACCCCTTACCGGAATATAAAATCTATCCACATCTAAACCTTCATGTTTCAATAAAGCGATTTTGTTTTTTAAACCACCGCCATAACCTGTTAAGTTGCCTTTTGTTCCTACAACTCGATGACAAGGAATAATTATACACAGCGGATTAGCTCCCACGGCATTCCCAACTGCTTGAGCAGACATTTTTTTAATTTTTCTCTTTTCAGCAATTCTTTGCGCTATATCACCATAGGTCAATATTTGTCCATAACCTATCGACAACATAATTTCATCCACTTCACTGCGAAACTCCGTTAGGTTATTAATTTTATATT
>JAUNFB010000002.1:12719-48748 GCA_030525245.1 Erysipelotrichia bacterium | reverse complement strand
ATTTAACACTGTTTTCAGGTCGCCGCCCAATAAAATAGTCATTTAACCACATTGCCGTATCCGCAAATATCGGAAGATCTTTCCAAATACCATCTTGCCCATTTTTAATATTGTCCTGTGAGTTTTCAAACCATAGTCCGGTCAAATATTGACCATCACTGCTCATATACATATCAGAATATTCTTTAGGTGTACAGTATTTATAAATATATTTCATTTTGCTGTTGCCTCCGCAATTTCAGTTCAAAAGATAAAATGACTATCCCACGCTCTAATCTTTTTGTTCTTATTCAATCTTGCTTACCATCTTAATTATATCATTCGCTAAGGGAAAACAGAAAATACAATTTATGATTATTTATTATTCTCCCAAAAATATCGTCTGTAATCAGCAACATTTTTTCTCAATTTATTCATCTTTACTGTTATTATCCGTCAACATATATGTCGGTTTCTCTTCGATCATATCTGAAGCAGTACTATATTGCTTAAAACGATTAAAAGTAACCGACAATCTCGTATTATAAGAAGACATCGCTTTGTCATACTGATCGCGGGCATCATTGATCGATTTTCCAACATTTTCCATATAAGAGAAAAACTTTTCAAAACGGCCTATCAATTCTTTGCTTAAATTGGCAATTTCTTGAGCATTTTTACTCATCGCATTTTCTTGCCAGCCGATTGAAACAGATTTCAAGAAAGCATAAAAGGTCATTGGAGACAACAAAAGAACATTCTTTTCCATCGCATAACTAAATATGTTTTGATCAGTGCTAAAAGCTGCTGATAGGCCGGATTCATAAGGGACAACCATCGCTACCAATTCAGCTGCTCTCTTCTCATCTTTCCAATAAGCTTTTTTATTTAAAGTATCAATATGGTTGCGCACAGACTTGACATGCTCATCTAAATATTTTTTTCTCTGTTGATCATCACTTTCATTTAAATATTTAATATATGCATTCATCGGCACTTTACTGTCAACCGGTATAGTCCTTCCGCCAGTTAAATGAATAACCATATCCGGTCTGCTTCCTTTGCCGTTTGTTTCTTGTTCCTCAAAATCGATATGTGCAATCATTCCTGATAATTCGGCAATCTTACGCAATTGTTCTTCACCCCATTTGCCTCGCAATGAGTTGTTTTTTAAAGTATTATTCAACATATCGGTCGCATTTTTCAATTCACTGTTTTGACTTTTTAGATTATCTACTCTTTCCGTTAAACTTGTCATTTTTTCTTGCAGATTTTTCAACTCTGTATCTACAGGTTTAACCATACTATCAACTTTTTCATTATTACCTTGTAAATTCTCTTTCAATTTAGATGCAAAATCATTCAATTTTTCATTAGCATTATCCAAAAAAAACTTTGAATTATTTTCGGTTATATCTTTAGACAAACTGGAGAAGGAATCCTTAAGTCGATTTTCGGATTTTTCGATCCACTGTTTTAGATTTTTGTTGCTTTCTTCAATTGCTGATTTAGATGCTCTGATATCGGCTAATTGTACGCTTAACTTGTTTTTTTCGTTCATCAAATCAGTATTAACAATTTGCAGTTTTTCAACATTAGAAGTTAAATCCTTTATTTTTTCTTCCTTAACTGCCACATCAGTTTTGCAACTGTTTAACAGCAGGTTTACTTGCTCATATTGTTTTTGCAATTCATCAATTTTGCGTAAGCTGTTTTCCTTTTCTTTATCTAAATAATCAATTTTGCTTTTGCGAATCAAGTAATCCACTAATACTCCTGTCAGCAACGCAACAAAAGCAATAATTATCACATAAATATCTTTCATTTTCCCACCTCTGTTTCCTAAAAATATACCTATGCTTCACTCATTTTAAATAATATATCGCCGAAAGAACCGATTCATTTTCTGTTTCTTTATCATCAAAAAGTTTTCTTTCGAAAGTAATTTTTCTTTCTTGTAACACAACTTCGATAAAAAGAAGAAATATACCGATATCAATTTGATTATAATAACTGACTTTATCTTTTGGCATAATTCCTACTCGGCCTTTTTTTCTGTAGCGATAGACTTCTAAACTTTCAGCATTATCTTTCACCAACCATGGCTGACTGTTACAAGCACTAGGAGCAAAACGGACTATATTTCCAACATCTTTATGATTTTCTCCCCACCACACTTCAGCAATATCTTTTCGCTTGCTTTTAAACATGTCCTTACGGAATTTATCATCCGGTACTTTTTTGATCAGCATCATAATAACGAATTTCAAACCATTATACTCGTTTTCTGCAGGTTTACCCATTCCGTACCACAGACATCCGATATTTAATCCTGTCAAATATAAATCTAATTGTTCCCCAATATAGCCAATATTGCGCAAATAGTTATCTTTAATTTCGCTGTAAAATAAAATGTCATATTGTTCACCTCGATAATTTCCCTTAACGATTTGAATATCGGTTATAATATTCGGATATAACTTATTTAGCTGATAATATTTCTCTTTAATTTTCAGTAATATTTCCTCATTCAAAGGTTCAGCAGGACAATTTCGAAATAAGTGAAATGACTTTCTTTTAAATATTTGTTGATAAAAATTATCTTTCATGCATTTTTCCTTTCATCGATTTTAATTGTGCTCACGCACTGAACTTTAATAAATCGATCGTAGAACATCTTTCTGCCGGACAATAAATTTATAAGCGAGATTAAATAATATAAGAAAAATATCATTAAATCAATAAAATAAGCCGCGGTTATTTCTATATCACTGAACTCAAAAACATTAATAACTAAAGCAGTCAGAAAAAGCAATAATGTAGGGAATAATAACCAATAAACATAAATAATTGCTGTTCTGATTAACAGATATAATCATTTATATTTAGAAGCAACAAATTTAATATTCAAGAACTTACTACCAAGAGTTTGATCGTTATTAAGCAAAGGAACCACTATATAATAAATAAATATAACAATATATTTGACAAAAGAATAGTTGAAAAACATCATAACAAAGGTAATGAACACTGAACATATCAGACCATCTAAGAAAAATAACACTAGTCTCTTTAATCCTGATATTTTTAAACCGTCATTGAATGATTTTTCATCTATTTCATCCCTCGTCGGTAATAAATGATTCAGTTTATTCATTAAAAAGTAACCACAGATACCGCCTAAAGTGTTCATAATCAAATCATCTACATCAAACAGTCGATAAGGTCGCGGATAAATAAAATATAAGCCGCTCAACTGTGTTAATTCAAAAAACAAAGACAAAATAAAACTATACTTTATAACTTTTTTTAAATCACACTTGTAATAGTAATTTAAGTACATTCCAAAAGGTACAGTCATTAATATATTAAAAAATACGGTATAAAAACTGGGATGTTTCAATGCCGGTATATATGTGCTGAAATCATTCAATTTCAAAGGAGTGTTGCTAATGAAATCATAAATGAATTTAAAAGGAATCAATTGAGTTGTCGGAGTAGTAAGATTGCGAACATCTTCAATATCCGACAAAGGTAAAATAACTAAGAAATACACTGTTATCATATACAATATAAATGAATAAATAATCAATGTTCTTAATTTATTAACGGAACCGTATTTATGATATTCTACTAAAACAAATGGCACGGTTACGATTGCGGCAACCAAAGGAAAAGCGATAAATGCAGCTTTAACAATAGAAATATAACTCATAAAATCTCCTTATTGAGCTGATCCGAATTTGGAAAAGGGATAAATTATAAATATACCTTTTGAAATTATTTTGTCACTGCTAAACGGTCCGTAAAAACGGGAATCTGAAGAAACAAGACGATTATCACCCATACAAAAATATTCGTCATCAGATAAAGTATATGTAAAATCATCGGTAAAATAATCATGATAAGAAAATTCTAATTGTTGTTTTACATAATCCTGATCCAAAAACTCCTCTTCCACAGCTCTTCCATCTATATAAAGCACTCCTTCAGTATAAGAAATTGTTTCGTTAGGCAAACCGATTACCCGTTTTACCAAATTTTCATCTTTCTCATCAATATGAATAATAACGATATCGAATCTCTTCAGTCCTCCGAGTTTTCTACCGATAATATTAGAAAACCCGATAGATTGATCATATAGTGTCGGATACATACTCGTTCCCTTGACTCTTACCGGCATAAAAATAAAATGCGTTACTATTAAACAAACAACAGCAGTTGTTATTACGGTAACTATCGTATCTAAAATATCATCCAAATAAATCAATATTGCGATAAATAAAGTTCCTAATAATTCTGTTATCTTTAACCTCAAAGTCTCCATTTTGCCCTCCTATAAAACAAAAACCGGGCACTTACCCGGTTCTTGAAAATTAACGTTTTTCTTCGATTCTGCTTGCTTTTCCTGAACGTCCGCGTAAGTAGAACAATTTTGCTCTTCTAACTTTACCGAAACGAACAACTTCAATCTTATCAATAATCGGTGAATGAAGTGGGAATGTTCTTTCAACGCCAACACCGCTTGACATCTTTCTAACAGTAAATGTCTTAGCAATTCCATGTCCGTTAATTGCGATAACAACACCTTCATATACCTGAATACGAGTTTTATCGCCTTCTTGAATCTTTACAGATACCTTTACAGTACATCCCGGTTCAAAATAAGGAAGATCCTTTTTTAATTGAGCCTTAGTAATGTCTTCAACTAAACTTAAATTCATACTTTCTCCTTCAACAAATAATTTCAAAACAGTTCATGATTTCAAATACCAGCGGAACTATTCGGCTTTTCGCTTAATAATGATACCATATTCAGTTTTAATATTCAACATTATTTTTAATAACGTTTTGATCTTCTTTTTTAATTTCTGCTAACATCTTTTTCTCTTCATCAGTAAACTTATGTTTTGCCAATAAATCCGGTCGATGTAAATATGTTTCTCTTAAGCGTTCCTTCAAACGATATCGACGAATATTTTCGTGATGTCCACTCAATAAGACTTCCGGAACTTTTTTTCCGTTATAATTTTCCGGTCTGGTATACTGTTTGTATTCCAACAAATTATCTTCAAAACTTTCTTCCAAGGTTGAATTACTGCTGATAACATCTTTTAAAAGTCGGGTAATAGCATCGGCAATTATCATCGCCGGTAATTCACCACCGGTCAAAACATAATCTCCTACCGATACGCGTTGATCAACATAATCATATATTCGCCCATCATATCCTTCATAATGTCCGCAAATAATAACTATTTCTTCTTTCTTTGACCATTCTTTAGCCAATGATTGATTAAATTGAACGCCTTCGGGAGATGTAAGCAAAACAAAACTGTTATCACCTCTCACATCATTTAAACAATCCAATATCGGTTGACACATTAAAACCATTCCTGCTCCTCCGCCATATGGATAGTCATCAACTCTTTTTGATTTATCGTTCGAATATTGGCGGAAATTTATGACTTCTATGTCCACAAGTTGATTAGTCAAAGCCCTTTTGATAATTGAGGTTTGCAGAAAACCGGTAAACATTTCCGGAAATATTGTTAATATTTTTATTTTCATAACATTCCCTCAATAACATCAATATCAATTCTTTTTTCTTGAACATCTATATCTTTAATAAACCTCTTAACATACGGAAGTAACAACTCCTTTTCCGACAATTTAATACGTAAAACCGTTTGATATCCTTCCTCTACCGAAGTTACCTTGCCTATCGGCTGATTGTTGTAATATACTTCACAACCTCTTAATTGAAAATAATAATATTCTCCTTCATTTAAAGAATGAATATGTTCTTGATCTACAAAAATATCACAATTCTTGTATTTTTCCACTAAATTAATATCTTCATTATCTAACAATGTAAGTAATATAAAGCCTTTGTGCTGACGAGATCTTTTAATTGTGAAAGGAAGATATTCATTCTTATAATAAACATAAATCAATTGCTTTTCCTTAAAACGAATTTCCGGAAAATCAGTCAATGATTTGATTTTTATTTCGCCTTTGATTCCAAAAGTGTTGATTATAGTCCCTATTTTGATAAATTTCATTCTGATCACCTTAATAAAAAGGATGCAAAAAGCATCCTAGTACGATTCAAATTTAATACTGATACGCTTACTGTCAATACTAGAGCAAACAGACATCATTTGACGAATCGAAGAAGCCATATTACCTTGTCTTCCGATTAATCTTGAAATGTCATTACTTGTAGCGTAAACATATAACAAGATTTCATTATCATTAATGCTGTTCATTTTTTGGATTTTAACTTTCTGCGGTTCATCAACCATCGGCGAAACTAAATCCATTAAAGTCTTTTCGTAATTAATCATTATTGCTTATCTTCATGAAATTTCTTCATGATTCCCTGCTTTGAAAGAATATTTCTAACAGTATCAGTAGGTTGTGCTCCGGCTTTCAACCATTTCATAACTTTCTCTTCATCCAATGTGATGCTTGCAGGATTTGTAGTCGGATTATACAAACCAACTGTATCAATAACTGCACCATCTCTTCTTGTTCTTGAATCAGCAGCTACAATTCTGTATGTCGGAGCCTTTTTGGCACCCATTCTTCTTAAACGTAATTTAACCATAAATACCTCTTTTTCTAAATACTTAAATAATATACAACATTCATTTTGACCTGTCAAGTATTTTTACTTAACACCATAAATATTTTATCTGAAATTGCGAAATTTTCCTATGCCCATTGATGCCATCATTTTTTTCGTTCTTTCAAACGAATTGATTAATTTATTAACATCACTAACTGATGTTCCGCTTCCTTTAGCAATTCTGTTTTTATGAGAATTACGCAATTCTTCCGGATGTTTTCTTTCATAAGGCGTCATGGATTGAATGATTGCTTCTTGCTTTTTCATCATAGCATCCGTATCCATACCTTCCAATGCACCAACATATTGATTCATTCCCGGTATCATTTTCATAATACCGCTTAAAGGTCCTAATTTCTTCATTTGTCGCATTTGAACCAACATATCTTCTAAGGAATATGTTCCATTCATTAAATTCTGCATTGAGCGATTTGCCAGCTCTTGATCAAATTCAGCTTCGGCTTTTTCCACCAATGTCTGTAGGTCACCCATTCCCAAAATTCTTTGAGCCATTCTGTCCGGATAAAAAATATCGATATCTGTTACTTTTTCTCCTACACCGACAAATTTAACAGGAACATCGGTTACAGCCCTTACCGAGAGTACTCCACCGCCACGAGCATCACCGTCAAATTTTGTTACAATCAAACCGGTAATATCCAAAAGATCATCAAATGTCTTAGCAACATTAACTATGTCTTGCCCAGTCAACGCGTCGACTGTCAACAATATTTCATCAGGCTTAAATTTTTTCTTTAAAACTGACAATTCATTCATCAAATCATTATCAATATGCAATCTTCCGGCAGTATCGATAATTAATGTGTCATAATTATTTTTATTAGCGTATTTGACCGCTTCTTCGACCGTTTTTACTGCTTTTTCCTTTGGACCGAGAGTAAATACCTCAATACCGATTTGTTTACCCAGAGTCTGTAATTGATCGATTGCTGCCGGTCGAATAACATCGGCAGCGACCAATAACGGATTTCTGTTTTGCTTTTCCTTGATCAATTTAGCAATTTTAGCACTGTTAGTCGTCTTACCGGTACCCTGCAAACCGACAACCATCACAACAGTTAAACCGGAATTTTTATAATTAAGACCGCTTGTTCCCTCACCAAGCAATTGAACAATCTCGTCATGAACTATTTTATAAACCATTTGCGACGGATCAAGAGCTTGAGATACTTTAACACCCAACATTTTTTCTCTTACATCCGCAATAAATTTCTTTACTACCGAATAGTTTACATCCGCTTCCAATAAAGCTAATCTTATTTCTTTAAGCATCTGTTCCATATTTTTATCGGTAAGTTTATCTTTACCGACAATATGTTTAAAAGATGCGGTCAATCGATTACTTAATGATTCAAAAGCCATAAATTTCTCCTTCTATCAGAATATATCTTCATCTTCAAATTTAGTATTAGGATAGATATATATTGTTTCTTTTTCTTCCAATGCCTTATCCAACAATGTCTCAAAATCATACTTTTCTTCATACCAGCGGCACTTATCAATACGCGGTTTAGTAGTCGGATTTTTAGGATTAAAGATCGTACAACAATCCTCGAACGGTAAAATACTCGTTTCATATGTTCCTATATTGCGTGCAATAGCAATTATTTCCAATTTATCATAAGTTACTACAGGTCGAATTACCGGCATAGATGTTACCTCATTAATAACGCCCATGCTGTCTAAAGTTTGAGAAGCAACCTGTCCGATGCTTTCTCCGTTGACGATAGCCAAACAATTCTGTTGTTTAGCCAATCTTTCGGCTAAACGATACATCATTCGCCGCATCATTGTTATAGCATAAGACTCATCACAATGTTTATAAATAGCCAACTGTGTTTCCGTAAAAGGAACAACATGTAAAGCAATACTGCCCTGGTACGGTGCTAACATTCTGGCTAACTCTTTAACTTTATTTAAAGCGGCTTCAGAAGTATACGGTTGAGAACAGTAATGAATACATTCTATTTGCACTCCTCTTTTCATTGCCAAATAGCCGGCTACCGGTGAATCAATTCCGCCCGAAAGCATCAGCATAGCTTTACCAGCTACACCGACAGGATAACCCTGAGCTCCCAATACGGTCTGACACATTAAATATGTATTTTGCTCCCGTATTTCAACTATTAGAGGAAATTGCGGATCATGAACATCGACATGTAAATCGGGAGCATATTTCATCAACAGATTTGAAGCAACTTTTCTGTTTACTTCATCGGAATGAATCGGAAACTTTTTATTAGCTCTTTTAGTGATAACCTTAAAAGTTCCTTTTTTGTCCTGCATAAGCAATAAAGCGCATTGAACGATTTTGTCCAGATCGTTTTCGGTCTTAATCGCCTTAGAAAAAGAGCGAATCCCAAAAACTTTTTTCAAAATCGGCTCAATCTTATCAGGATCATTGCCATGCAGATGAATATAAATATGATCTCTGGTTCTTTCAAATGTTAAGCCTTCAAAATCACCTAAGGCCAACCTCATATTATCGGCTAACTTTCTGATAAAATCTTTTTTATTTTTTCCTTTAGTGGTTAATTCGCCATAGCGAATTAAAATGTATTCATATTGTAATTTATCCATACAATCTTATGCACTCCTTTATTGCTGATAACAACTCATCTATATCACTTATCTCATGAGTGTAACTCAATGAAATTCTAATTGTACCCTTTAACCTTTTTTCATCTTTATTAAACATTGCCGCAATGACATGACTGTAAGAACTTTCCGAATCGCATGTCGATTGAGCACTGACTTCAAAGCCGAATTCGGCAAGAGCATTCATCATCACTTGAGAAGTAATGCTTAAACAAGAAAAATTCAAAATATACGGTAATCCATCTTTAGGACTGTTGATAACAATTTTA
Organism: Erysipelotrichia bacterium; assembly: GCA_030525245.1. Lineage (GTDB taxonomy): Bacteria > Bacillota_I > Bacilli_A > Erysipelotrichales > Erysipelotrichaceae > UBA1783. The sequence goes on along the minus strand of JAUNFB010000002.1, from coordinate 39,247 downwards.
TCCATTACACTTAACTTTTCCCACAAGTAATCGTGTAATTGCTGAACCTTTTGCTTTTTATTATCCAAATCAGCTAAGGCGTTGTCTAACGTTTTAGCTAATAAAATATCGGCAGGTGCATCGGCTGTGCCACCGCGCAAATGATATTCCTGCTGTCCTCCTGAAATAAGAGGTGCAATCATCACATGCTGTTTTTTAACCAAAAAACCACTACCCTTTAATCCGTTTATTTTGTGGGCGGAAAAACTCGCCATATCAATATCGGTCAAATCGATGTTGATCTTTCCTAAAGCTTGAACACAATCAACATGTAAATAACAATTGGGATATTTTTTAACTATTTTTTTTACTTCTTCAATAGGCATAATCGCACCGGACTCGTTATTAACATACATAACGCTCACCAATATAGTGTCATTACGCATAGCTTTTTTTAAATCTTGAGGATCAATTTGTCCGTCACTTTTAACCGGCAGCAAAGTAATCTCAAAACCGAAATAGTCATGTAACCATTTTAATGAATTAATAACGCTGGAATGCTCTACTACCGTAGAAATAATATGTTTACCTTTATCCTGACGCTTTAGTGCCGTTCCTTTAATTGCTAGATTATTACTTTCACTGCCGCCGGAAGTGAAAATTATTTCTTTAGTCAAGACTTGCATATCGTCAGCAATTCTTTGACGCGCTTTCTGCAATATATTTTCTACTTTTTGACCTTGAGGATAAAGAGATTCAGAATTGACATAATATTTGCGCAACAAATCATTGTATAAAGGAATCAATGAAGTGTCCAAAGGTGTAGTTGAAGAATAATCAAAATATTTATTCATTCTATTTCTCCTTTTGCTCGTTTATTTTTTCATTAATTTCGGCATTTAATTTCTGTGCCATTTGCGGTTCAATCAATGACAGTGCTGAAGCAGTCAATTTGCAAGCCTTGGTATATTCACCGTTACGGTATGCCAATTCTGCGGAGTAAAGCATACTATCTACTTCCGGACAATAAGCACGATATCTGTTAGTTAGAACTATAAAATCTTCAATATATTTAGTTGTTTTGACCAGTGCATTAACATTCTTATATAAATTAATAATAATCGTTTGCGTTTCATCAAGTAAATTATTCAGTTTTTCAATATCAATAGTACTGTTTTGCAACATTGTATTTAATTTGGCAATGTGTCTTTCCGCTTCAATAATATCCTCATTATATTTTTGAGAAATATTAGGTAGACGCGAAAGCTTAATAGAAGCTTTAGATTCATTTAATACAACTATAAAACGTGATATTAACTCTCTGGCGCGCATTTCTTCACGACGATTCAGAGAAATCATTTCAGTCATTTCCCGACTTTCTTTTAACAATTCCTTTACAGTAGCAGCCAGTTGTCTGTAAGAAACTACAAGCTGACTGCTTTCGGTAATATTCGCTGATAAGGAGTTGTTCAATGAGGATAATTCAGAGGCACAATCTTTATATTTATCACTCACATCACTCAATCTTGAATGAATTTCAGACAGATTATATCTTTCAATGCTTGCTGACTCACTGTTTTTAACCTTGTCGATGCTTTCGGATATAACTGCCATATTATTTTCACATTCTTTTTTTATTTTCAACAATTCATTGTATGCTTCCTTTTCATTAATCAAAGCAATCGTTAATTGATTGATCTTGGCTTGACAATCACTCAACTTCTGCGCCCAATTCGCTATTTCACATTTTTTTAACGATTGTAAAGCGGCTTCAGTCTCCTTTTTTATTTCATCCATATTTTGAGGAATGGAAAGATGTTTCAAGTAGGTACCATTGGATAAAGCTACTAAATAATTACTGTTGAGTTCATTCAATTGAGCAGGAATGGTATTTTTAGCCAAAACTACTAATTCAGGCAACTGTTGGATTAATTGATTTAAGTTTTCTATCGCTAAACTTATCTGCTCAGCTTGAGTGGCTGCTTCATCATATTTAGAAGTTTCCATAATAGCCTCAAAATCAGAAAACTGATGAGATATACGGTTAGTAATTACATCAAGCATTTCCCAACTGTAAGTATAAGCATTCGGATTATTATTAACTCTTTCTTTTATATCATGAAATTCGCTTTTCAGTTCATTGATTCTTTTTCTTTGTTGAGTAGCCTGATTTAAAATACCATTTAATACTGTGTCGAGTTCAGCGGTCAATTTCTCACATTCATTCAATTTACTGTCTATTTCTTCCAAATTTTGCTTGCACGCATTAAAATTATTTGTTTCCACATTTTCTGATGCATCCTGTAACAGACTGACCGAATTTTTGATTCCATCCTGAAGCAAATCAAAATCTTTTTTGCATTGTTGAGCTGTCGAAAGAATGCTGTTGTTGACTTTAGCAATAGCATCCATTTTAGCGATATCTACCGCAAAAGGATGGCTTTTCAGCTCATTAATCTTAATTTGATAGGACTCAATTTGTTTATTTATTTTCTTTTTTTTATTTCCTCTAAAAATCAATAAAACAACAATTAAAATAATTATAAAAATTAATATATAAAACCATATTGATGACTTCAAACCGTTATATATTTCCTGAACTGTCATAGGTCTCACCTCTTTATTATTGTATCATAATAAGGGTATAAAATGTACTTGATTTATGTCAAACTGTACACATCAGCAGAGCTGTCAAATTGTATATCGCCAAACAATATGATAAAATGAAATTCTAATGAAGAAAGGAGAAATTATCGTGAATACTTTATTAGCCTTCGCATTTCTATTCGCTTTGGGATCAATTTCCGGATGGATAATCGAAGTGTTTTTTCGCCATTGGTTTTCCAGCTCCAATCCCCAACACAAATGGGTAAACCCAGGATTTTGTATAGGACCATATTTACCTATTTACGGTTTCGGCTTATGTGCGCTATTCATCTTGTCATATATCAGCGAACAATATAATATGTTCTCTAACTGGAAATCAGTCATTTTATGGTTCGGGCTAATGACTCTTGTTATGACTTTGATAGAATATATAGCCGGATTAATTTCGTTAAAAGTTATGCATGTTAAATTATGGGATTATTCTGATATGTGGGGAAATATCCAAGGTATAATTTGTCCGCTGTTCTCACTGTTTTGGGCAATATTGGGAGCCATTTATTTATTTTTCATCCACCCATATATTACAAAAGCTTTATTTTGGCTTAAAGGCAATTTAGCTTTCAGTTTCTTCATCGGTTTATTCTTCGGAGTATTTCTGATTGATGTCATCTATTCATCTCATTTGATTTCTATCGTTAAAAAATTCGCCGATGAAAATCAAGTCGTTGTTCGTTTGGAAAAACTCAAATCGGATGTTATCCGTTTTAAAGAAATAAGACAAGAAAAAGCAAAATTCTTTTTTCCACTCAGTTCTGCTCACAAGAGTCTTAGTGAATATTTGAATGAAGTAAAAGATAATGTTTCGGAACTAATCCATAAAAATTAAGGATATGAAGTGTCATCATTTGACACAGCATATCTTTTTTATACTATTGACATAATATTCATCGAAATGTTATGATACTTAAGCCGATAGCAGCATACGGAGATTATTTTGTGTGCGTTGATCGTTAAAAAGTAACTTGCTGTTAAAGTGAAAGATCAACACCCAAATAAATTAATCCGTACCTGTTAGTAATTAATAACTAGGAGGAAAGAAAATGGCACGTTATACTGGTCCGGTATGGAGACAATCTAGAAGATTGAACTTCTCAGTATTAGAAACCGGCAAAGAATTAAGCAAAAGAACTTATGTTCCAGGACAACATGGTCCGACAAAAAGAATCAAGTATTCTAACTATGGTCAACAATTAGCCGAAAAGCAAAAGATTCGTTTCACCTATGGTGTAAATGAAAAGCAATTCTCTAATTTGTTTGACAAGGCTTCAAGTTCAAAAGGAGTTACAGGTACTGTGTTCTTGCAATTATTGGAATCTCGTTTAGATAATGTTTGTTATCGCATGGGATTATCAAGAACAAGAAGAGGTGCAAGACAACTCGTAAATCACGGACATGTTTTAGTTAACGGAAAAAAAGTTGATATTCCATCATTCCAAGTTAAACCTGGCATGATCATTGAAGTTAAGGACAACATGAAAAACAATTCAGCAATTTTGGATTCTCTTGACGCTCAATTAAATACACCGGCATTCGTTACATTCGATAAGAAGACAATGAAAGGTGAATACGTTAGACTTCCGGAAAGAAATGAATTAAATCCTGATTTCAACGAATTACTTGTTGTTGAATACTACAACAGAAAGAAATAGTTTAATTCTATTAAGCAGAGTTTTGGCTCTGCTTTTTATTTGCCAAAAAAAATGCAAACTCTATTGCATTTTCCTTTTAAATATTTTGAATTTAATTTTTTTAAACGTTTCTGTAATCGACTGTAAGTCAAACAACTTCTCCACAACTTGTAATTTATAAGTTATTACTACATACAAACCAATACAAATGACAAACATTATTCCGGTCAGGATTAATGTCAAAAACCTCGAACTATGCAATATCGAAATATTCAGCAAATTGTTCATCAGTGTAACTATTACAAACATAGGAGCGCATCCTACCCAACTTTTTGAGAAATTATCAAATAATCCCTTAAAATTTAATTCATATTGAGTATTAATGATGTATACTGAACCGGCTATAAGCAATAAATATTCACTTGCTAAAATCAAAAAATAGCCGTTTATACCAAATTTAGATAAAAACAATTTAAAAAACAACAACATATATAGCAATCTAACGGTTTCCAACAGTAAATATTTTTTACGCAATTGAACCGCAATCATTAATGAATTTAAAACCCCCGATAAATTCATCAACAATTGACAAGCTAATGATTTAGCCAAAAGTGAGGCACCGACATCCAAATAATAATTGCCATACATTATATAATATATTTCCTGACTAAAGAAAATCATAAAGCAGATCAATGGTACAGATAAGTAGTTGACTGTCTCCAATATTTTGTGAATTAACTGAATAACATTTCTGTCATCTCTATTAGTTACGGATTCGGTAATATGCGGAATAATTACCAAACAAAATCCGGACATAATTATAGTAGGAATGGATGATATTTTGGAAACCTGATAATTGATAATTCCCTGATATACAGTAATCAATTTCCCATCAGTTCCGTATGCCTCCAATCCGGAAGAAAATACCAATAATATAAACATTCCGCTGCTGGAAAACATTAAAGAACTAAATAAATAAGGGACAGCAGCTTCGACCAATTCTTTAAATACATCCTTCTCGCTTAAAATACTGACACCGGAAATTTCCGGTAATTGGATCTTTTTTTCATTGACAATAAAAAATATTATCGTACATATAGCACTGACACTGGTTGAGGCAACACCCATATAAGCTGCCCAAACACGATCCAAATTAAAAGCATACACACAGATACTGCTGGCAGACAACAAAAAAGCAATTCTAACCACCTGTTCCAAAACCTGCGTAAAAGCATATGTTTTAACTTCTTTCATTCCTTGGTAAATACCCCTGTAGTAACTCAAATAAGGAACAAATATCAAAGCAAAGGATAGAATAACGAAAACCATCTGCGTATTATGCAAATAGGAAGTTGACTGCAGTTCTGTCGGAATTATCTTAAGAGCTAATATTTTGGAGAAAGCAATCATAAATACGCAACACACGCTACCCAAAACCAAAAGTATGTTTTTAGAAACCTTTTTTACTAAATTAACTGTATCATAATCATTGCGAGTCGTATATTTCGCCACTAATGTAGCAATCGCATAAGGAAATCCGCTGAGACAGACTTGCAATAACGCATCGTAAACCGAATAACCATAAGAATAAAAGACCGTAGCATCTTGAGCAATTTCATTAAAAGGTATCACATACAGTAAACTTAAAGCTTTCGTGATGAAAATACCGGCACTGCCGGTCAACGCCCCGGCAATAATCGATTGTTTCCTTCTTTGCTTATCCATCATAAATTACTCCTGATTAGGAACATATTCCCCATATATGCTTAAGTATTCTCTTACATAATTTAATCCTGACGAATCCTTACATTCAATCATAACGGAGATACGCAATGCAGACTGCTCACTGGTTAATGATAAAACTATTCCGGAAACAAAGTCCTTCTCTGTATCTACTTGAAAAGGTATCATATTATAATTCTTATTATCCAAAATTCCTACCGAAGGCATCATTTGATTTTTATCCACTTCTATCGTTAAGTTATCAATAACTGCCAATGCCTTGATTTCATACATTGCGACACGCGGATTATCAATTATAATATCATATCGATATAAATTCTCACCGATTTGATTGACTGCCAAAGAAAAGTCAAAACACTGTGACTTTTCTTTTTTGCTGTCCGAATCCAATATAGATTGATAATATAGTAAATATGTATTATATTTCTCCTCATCAAGTTTTCTGGCATTATTATCGCATCCCCAAAGTGTAAATAATATCAATATACAAATGATTATCTTCTTCATTTGTCATCCTCCAAGTTCTACAAATTAAATATAAAGTAATTCTTCTTTCCTTTTCTGATAACGATAGTTTTCCCATCTAAAGTATCTTCTTTAGTTAAATTCTTATTTAAATCTTGACATCTTTCACCATTAATCGAAATTGAACCGTTATTGATAAATTCTCTGGCTTCTCTTTTGCTTGCGGCAACTTTGCCAACAATCAACGCATCAATCAAATTCGTATTATCATTAATGATAATTTTAGTTGCATCTTTAAAGGCATCATTTATTTCCTGCCCGTTCAAATCGCGAATATTTCCTTTAAACAAAGCATCGGTAATCTTTAAGGCAGTCTGTAATCCTTCTTTGCCATGAACTGTTTCGGTCAATTCTTCTGCCAAAGCTTTTTGTGCTTCACGAAGATGAGGCTGCTCATTAAATTTTTTAATTAATTCTTCGATTTCTTCCGGTGATCTCATCGATAATTTCTTTAGCATGTTAACGATGTCAGCATCAGCTATATTAACAAAGAATTGATAAAATTCATATGAACTGCTCTTTCTCGGATCTAACCAAACATTCTTTCCTTCCGACTTACCAAATTTTGTTCCGTCAGATTTAGTAATTAATGGTGAAGTAACTCCGTATACCTTGGCATCCTCACCCTTAATTTTTCTTATCATTTCTACTCCGCAGGTCAAATTACCCCATTGGTCGGAACCACCTATTTGCAATTGACAATTGTATTTCTCATATAAGTGTAAAAAATCCAAAGATTGCAAAATCATGTATGAAAATTCCGTATATGAAATTCCTCTTTCTAATCTTGATGCCACGGTATCCTTAGCTAACATGTAACTTACATTAAAGCATTTGCCGTAATCACGCAAATAATCTATAACCGAAAGTGAACTTATCCACTCATAATTGTTTGCCATTATAGCACTGTTTTCTCCTTCAAAAGAGACAAAATGAGCAAGTTGATTTTTAATGCACTCAGCATTATGCTGAACATCAGCCAAAGATAACAACTTTCTCTCGCTGGTCATTCGCGGATCACCGATCATACCTGTTGCACCGCCTACTAAAACTATCGGTCTGTGACCGGCTTTTTGATAACGTTTTAACAAAAGTATTTGTTGTAAATGTCCTATATGTAATGAATCCGCCGTTGGATCAAAACCGCAATAACAAGTTATCGGCTGATTCAACCTTTCCTTTAATCCTTCAGCATCAGTAACATCTTTAACTAAACCGCGCCATTTTAATTCATCAAAAAAATTCATATTCCACCTCGTATCACATTTAATTTTAACATAATATCTCAACAAATACACAATATAATAAAAAAGATATAGTATTTAGTACCATATCCTTTATAGACAAACTTTTTTGAACTAATATTTTGTAGATTCCTTGCGATGATATATACAAGCCAATTGATATTCACGTTGCATAATCTCATCATCAGATAACATTTTAGTCATAACCCGCATTGCTAAAGCACCAAGATCATAAGCCGGTGTTACAAATGATGAAATAGTCGGACGAGCCATTTCATTATAACGAGAATCCATCATACATACCAAATCAGTATCTTTTGGTATATCTATTCCGTTTTCTTTGCAAGTATTCAACACTGCCATTGCTTGCGAATCTCTCAATGTGATTACCAATTTATGTGTATGATCAGCAAAATATTTATTCAAATAATCATACGAATTATGGAAGTTGTCCGGAATACTGATAAATCCATTGAATTTTTTTCCTTTTTCATCAAAAGCTTTGTTTACTCCATCAATCAGGCTTTCGATAATCAATTTGTTCTTTTTATCTTCAATCAGAACAATATCATCAATGCCTTTATCCAAGTAATCCGTAACCAATTTATAAATAGCATCCTTGTAATCGACATAAACATTACAAGAATTTTCCGATTGTTTATCGTGACCGACATATACTATCGGTACTTGGAAATTACTCAAAGTGAGCACTTGCTTTTCTGTCAAATAATCATTATATACAATTACACCATCAGCTCTAGATTTAACAATATTATCAACAATTTCATCCATTTCATTAATACTGCTACTTGAGGTATGTAGCATAATGTTATATTTATAGATTTTTGCAACATCCAATAATCCGTTAATTATCTTACCGATATAAAGAAAGCTTGTATCCGGAATTACCAAAGCAATGGTTGTTGTTTTTTTCAATGCTAATCCTTGAGCGACAGCATTCGGACGATAACCTAATTTTGCTATGGCTTCCTGAACTTTTTTCTTTGTATCAGCTTTAACCAATGATGAATCGTTAATGACACGAGAAACTGTCGCAAGGGAAACTCCCGCTTCATGAGCTACGGAATATATTGTTACTTTTTTCTTCTCATCATTAAACGCATTCATATTCTTCTATTCTTCCTTTTCTTTATCTTCTTTTTCTTCCTTTTTTAATGTTGATTTGATTGAACCAACAACATCGCTGATCACGCCTGTTACCTTTTCTTTAGCACCGACAACTGTCTTTCTGACATTTGGATCGTGAACAAATTTTTGATATTTTTCATCAGCATAATTAGCTACATCTTTTGCTTTTTCGGTGACAACCGCAATGGTTTTCTTAACTGTTTCGTTATTTAAAGCTTTATTGCAAGTTTCACTTGCTCCTTTTGCTACAGAATCATAAGTTTCTTTTGCTTTATTTAAATATTCCGTAGTTTTAGGAGAATTTTTAATTTCGTTAACTTTATCACTTGTTTTAGCAACCAAACCATTAACCGTCTTAGTAAACTCATTCAAATAAGATGATAAAGTCTCCTTATTTAAATTAATGTCATCCAATTGATCTACTAATTTGTTTACCGAGTCTTTTATACCGTTTTTTACATCGGCAGCAGCATTCTTCACAGAATCAATGGCTTTTTGCACCTCATCATTTTCCTTTTCATCTTCTGCTTGATTATTTTCAACTTCTTCAATTTTCTTTTCTTCCATTGTTTTCTTCCTTTCTGTCCGCAATTTCTAAAGCAGACTGGCTTGTCTTAGCTTTGTTATCCAATTTTTCTAAGACATTTAATACAAATTTTTTCATTTGCTGATATTCTTTCGACCACTTATCAACTGCTTTTACAACTATTCTCTCTGCTGTTGCTCTAACTGCCTCAACAGACATGGAAACATTATTAACGGTTTTTACAGTTGTATTCAGTTCTTTAACATAAGTATTTACAACCGCTAATGTATCGTTTACCGAACTTATAGTATTTTGAGCAGAGCCGATTGTTGTATTTAAGCTGTCAACAGTTTGGTCCAATTTACCGATTGTCTTATTAATTTTCACTATCATTACGATGATGAAAATCAAAGCAACAACTGCTATAATAGGCAATAATGCTTTAAAAATATTACTTACTGATTCTAAAGCGTTCATAACTTCACCTCAATTACAATATAGCACAGTTTGAAAGTTGTTTCAAGTAATATACAAGGGTTTACAGTTGCTTTGAGACTATTTACCCTTTTTGTCTTGAATTAACGGTTTAATTGCTTTATAAAGTTTTCCCCCTTTGGTTGTTCCGTAAACTTTTACAATCGCATTATTCAATCCTTGCTTAGTTTTATATTTCAATATATAATCCGTTACCAATTTAGCTTCTTCTTCATCATCGATATACTGTTTAACATTAATCAACAATTCGCTTTGCTTTTCTAACATATTTTGTTTAGTTAAATCGGTTACCAGCATGACTTTATAATTTTTCTTTTTCCAAAAAGTTATAACGCTGTTATAACCGGTATCATTGCTGACAATCACATATTCTTCTCTGTCATTTTTAGCCAACAAATAGCCCAGATAGCTCACAAGTTGAAAATCCAAAGCATTCTTATGACCAACATCCACTTTCCAAAAACTGATGTTTGCCGAAGACTCATTCATTCTTTTATGCAACGAGAAAGTTATTTTATCGGCATTAACGCTATAAAATATCATTACTCTGTCTTCCGCTTTTAAATCAGCTATACCGTTTAACCCATCACTTTTCACATTTTCAAAATCTACCAAATAAGTCGTCATCTTTTTTCTCCTATTTAAATACAGCAATTGCTCCGTATTTTCTGACATTTAAAACCTTGCAACTGTTTAAACCAAATATTTTTTCAATTTCCGCTTTGTATTCATTGACAAAATCATTTTGCACAAAAACCTGTATTGTTCCGGCAAAACCACCACCATGAACTCGGCATACACCTTTATCTTGCAAAATATTTTCACTGATACATAAAGCTAAAGCTAAAGGTTGTTGCTGATAATTTTTCATTGAATAAATGTTTTGCAAATATTTATAAGAAGAATTACCGCTTTCCTTAACATAATGCAAAAAGCTGCTGAAATCGGCATTTTTCAAATGAGCTATTTCTTTCTCTACTCTTTTGTTTTCTGAAATAACATGCAAAGCCCTTAAAACCGCTCTGTCTCCGGCTTTCTTTCTCAGCTCATTGGTATTCGCTAAAATCTGCTGATAAGTAACATCTCTCAAATATTCTTTACCGAAAAATTGGGCAACTGTTTTCATATCTTGAACAATCGCAGCATAATCATCGGTAAGTGAGGCGTGTGATCCCTGACAATCCACAATGCATAAAGAATAATCACTCTGCGAAAAATTTGTATCAATCCTTTTAACTTGCGGCCTTTTCGGATCAGCAAAGTCTATACCAATTAAATTACCTACACTACAAGCCATTTGATCCATTAAACCGGAAGGTTTGCCGAAATATACATTTTCTGCATATTGACAATACTTAGCAATTGTTATCGGATCGACTTCAAAGCGATTATATAAGCAATTAATAATCGTAGCAACCATGACTTCAAAAGCAGCTGATGAACTTAGTCCCGAACCTACCGGTACATCACTTGTCATATAAGCATTAAAACCGCCTATACGATAAAAATCATCATCAAATTTTTTTAATACGCCTTTAACCAAACCGCGGGAACTATGTGTCTCTTCCCTACGAAAATCCAATTCATTTATTTTTATACCATTGACCTTACGCTTATCAGAAATAATATTAATATAATTACTTTTTTCAGCAGAAACTACCGCAATCATATCTAAATTAATCGAAGCAGCCAAGACCTTACCACATTGATGATCGGTGTGATTTCCACCGATTTCACTTCTTCCGGGTACAGATAAAACCGTTATATCTTTACAGCCGTAGATTGATTGAAAGTTTTCCAATGCCGAAACATATCTTTTACACTGATAATCAATTAATTTTTTATCAACATAAATATCTTCAAAAAGATCATCATAGCGTCTTTCTTTGATTCGTTGTATCAACAGATCCGATTTCATAAACTACTCTTCCTCAAATATATTATCAACTGCTTCGATTTCATTGATGACATTAATCGAACCGTTATTGTAGTATTTCACCTTATATGTTTCCTGAGGTTGCATAAAAGGGGTAACAGCTAAATTAATGCTGGCTTGGACAGAAAATTTTTCCTTCTCATAACTGACAATATAATAGTATGTGTTTCCATCAATGACAACATCTTTTAGTTCATAAATTGTAATTTCCTTACTCATTAACTCATTATTATTCTTATCGGTCATTCCCAACATTTTCAAATAAACCTTTGCGGCCTCTTCAATACCGTTGGCTGCATCACTGACTGAAACTTTTTGATAATTGACTACATCAACAAAAGCATACATCTTTACCAAACCACCGCTGTCTTTTAATGACAATAAGTATGTAGGTCGACCGTTAAGATTAATAAGTAACGGAAAAGTAGGTACATAATCTTTTTCCTGAACCATACCCAAAGCTGAATCCATAGCACTGTATTCTTCAGCACCGGCTACATTGTAATATTTTGCCTGATGATTTCTTAAATTAACCATAACAAAACCAATATTGCTTTCATCATTGGAAATAGAGGTAATACCCGTATATAAATAAACATCATCACCATTAGTTATGTAAGTATAGCCGTCAGTTGTCTGCACAACATCTTTTTGAGCGAATTTGCTGTTGAGATAACCATTGCGGTATAAACCCCAATCATCAATTTCCTCCATTACCAAATGAGCATCATAAACATTATCAATCCAACTAGGTACTTCACCTACAGCATATTTTTGCATTGTTCCGTCGACAGCATTTACCACAATAACTGCTTTTACCTGTTTTTTCATATTAATCCAAGTATAGCGTAGACTTTGAATTACCCAATAAGGATTACCTTGATCATCCACTTCAAAAGAAGTTTCACCCAATATGTCAAAAGGATAGCGGAAACGAACATGGCGATTTAAATCCTGGAACATGTAAGCACTTGGTAAGTATTTCATTCCCTCCGATGTTTTAACCAAATGAGCCTCACCATTAGTGCAGTCAACCATTACATACCCGGCTGTCCCCGATAGATTGGATAAATATTTAAAGAAACCATTATGTTCCAGAGGAGTAACCCGAACAATTCGACCTTGATAATTTATTAACGAATATTCATCACTGACAGTAAACTGAGAAACATCTCCGGCAATCTGTCCGACAACTCTGTCACCGACTTTTTGAGCAGAAGCCTTGTCCAATAACGGTAAATTATTAAAATCTACTTCCGGAATATCTTGTTCAAAAGATGCATCCTCCACATTTATTCTTTCATTGTAACTTTTTGAATTGAATATCGGAGAAAATACTACACAACCGATAATATATACTGCCGCTAAAATCAAAACGAATAAAGTTGGATAAAACGCCTTTCCGTGTTTCAAACCCTGTTTAAAAGATTTTGCCTGAATAATTACAAATAGAGGAGCAAACGCTGCCGGCAAGAAAAAGGCCCAAAAAGCCATACTTGCCGGATTAAGAGGTGGCAAAAGAATAAAATACGCCACAGCCACGGCAAGCAACCAAATAATCAAAGCAAATTTAGATACTTTCTTCATTGTTATCTTCTCCTATAATTTTATATTTCATATCACGAATATATTGACGAACATCAATATGATTTGTACAAACATATGAACAAATGTTACATTCGCAGCAATCAACGATTCTTAATTTTTTGGCCTCTGACATATCGTTATGCAAACAAGCCTGCAAAAGATCTTTTACTTTTAATTCGCAACAACAATGATCTTCACATTCATGACATTGAGCATCACATACTCTTTCAATATAATGTGGTGGTTGCATAACAATTAACCCATTATAAGGGGAACAAATATAGAAATTATCATCTTCCATAACAGAGCCCATCATTGTACCGCCACAATAAATTATGCTTCCCGGTACTCTTGAACCGACCTCATCAAGTATTTCTTTAACCCGATAACCGATCCGCGCTTTAATTACCGCACTGTTATCAATCCCATTGCCCGCTACGGTAATCAGCTTTTCAATAACCGGCATATTTTGAGAAAAAATCTGTTTCAAGGAAATAGCGGTAGATATATTATTAACAATTACTTGACACTCGGTGGTATACATATTATAAGTTCTGCCGGTTATTTTTTCAGTCAATAATTTTTCCCAACCGCAAGGATAGAAATCATCAATTAAATACAAATGTAAGTGTTGATATTTTTTGTCACTTTCTATCATTTGGCTTACTTTTTCGATTTCTTCGGTTGCACTCTTTTTCAATACGATATAAGAATTGCATGTTTGAGCCATCTTTTCCATTATCAATATTCCATCTAACATATCACGACAATTATTGATAACATTGACATAATCGCTGATCAAATAACTTTCACATTCACAACCATTAATAATCAGCGTATCACAAGCACTCAAATATTTACCATAAGTCGCAAAACCGGCCCCGGACATGCCGACAAGTCCGCTTTTTTTGGTAAATTCAATCAATTGTTGACGACTTAAGTTTTGATAATCGACATCTTTCGGAAACAAAGGCACTTTCTCATCTAAAAAATTGTTTTCAATAATAACATGTTGTACTTTGTTTAATGTGCAGTATTGATATTCTTCAAAGGCAATAACTTTTCCGGAAACACTGCTGTAAATCGGCAAATAAACATTATCATCGATATATCCGATAAGTGAACCGATTTTTACATCATCGCCGATTTTAACAGTACAAACGGCTTTTTCCGACTGATTGCTCGCTAAAGCAATAGCCACAGTTTTCTGTGGCTTAATGCTTATAATATTTCCGTCGTATCTGACTTTTTCTTCCTTTAGAATTGTATATTTTTGACTCATTTTATTCTTTTCCCAATAATTTAAACATGTTCTTTTTATAAACTTCGACACCCGGTTGATTAAACGGATTGACATTTAATAACAATACCGACATAGCACATGCTTTAAAGAAGAAATAAATCATATATCCATAATTTTCTTCATCGATTTTCGGCAAATGAATAATCAAGTTGTCAATTCCACCAACTTCATGATGAGCAGCAACAGTTCCTTGACAAGCCATTTTATTAACCCAATCGATACTCTTTCCGGCCAAATAATTCATCTTATCTAAATTAGATTCATCATTAGGGAATGTTAAATCGTGCAACGGTGTATCAACAGCTAAAGTCGTTTCAAAAAAACATTTTGTTCCTTGTTGAATAAACTGCCCCATAGAATGTAAGTCAGTGGTAAAAGTGACCGAAGCAGGTAACAGACCTTTTTCCTCTTTACCTTCCGATTCACCAAACAATTGTTTCCACCATTCGCTTACCATGGTCATATTAGGTTCATAGCTGACTAAAAACTCCACATCTTTTCCTTTATTCTGTAAAATACGTCTGATAACAGCATACTGATATGCAGCATTATTCCTTAAAGACGGATCAGATAAGTCTTTCATTGCTTGACGACTTCCGGCCAATATTTTTTCAACATCAAATCCGGCAGCAGCAATAGGAAGTAAACCGACAGCGGTAAATACCGAATATCGACCTCCGATATCATCAGGAATAACAAAAGTACGATAACCATTTTGATCAGCTAATGTTTTTAATGTTCCTTTATTCTTGTCAGTTGTAGCAATTATTCTCTTTTTGCTTTCTTCAACTCCGAATTTATCTACTATATATTGTTGATACAGACGGAAAGCAACTGCTGTTTCCGTAGTAGTTCCCGATTTAGAAATAACATTCAAATAGACACTCTTTCCTTCGATATGTTTTAAGGTCTGATATAAATATGTCGAAGAAACTGTATTACCGGTATAAATAATTTCCAATTTATTTTGCGAATATAAGCCTTGAAGCATTTCAATGGCACTTCTTGCTCCCAAATAAGAGCCGCCGATACCGCACACCAATAAAACATCAGCCTTTTCTCTAATTTCTTGAGCAACCTCCTTTATTCTCGTCAATTCTTCTTTATCATAATTTTCCGGCCAATCCAACCAACCGATATAATCGTTGCCCAAGCAAGTCTTATCATTCAATTGTTGATGCAATTCATTAACTTTTTGTTGATAAGAAAAAATATCCTCCTGTAAATCTGTTCTTGTGTAATCCAATGTAATCATATACTTATTTCTCCTTCAGAGCTTCCTCTATCCAAATCGGTAATTGTTTTTCCAAAGACTTAAAGCCAATATTTGTTAAATCATAAATATTTTTTTTTGTCGGAATAGCATATTTTCGATTAGACTGTATTGCTTTTAAAGAAAGTCGTAATTGACCGCTTTGATCAATATCAATAATCTTGACAACAACTTTTTCGCCTTTACGAAAATAGCGATGCACATCATTAACAAAATAATCGCTGATCTCCGATATATGAATTAATCCTGAGACATCATCATCCACCTTAACAAATGCACCGTATGATTTAATACCTGTAATAATTCCTTGAACAACTTGACCGACTCTGTACATATTAACTCCGCTTATATTATACCAAAATTGTAATTTTATTGTTAAAAGAATATAATATAGGCGGTGATTTTATGTCTAAATTATATGTTTTTGTAGCATCTGTTTCCGCTTGTCTACTCGCTCAATTGCTTAAACCGATAGGTTATTTTGTATTACACAACAAGTGGGATTTCAAATTAATCGGAGCCAGTGGCGGAATGCCTTCCAGCCATACCGCATTAGTTACAGCTCTGTCGATTTCTGTCGGTTTAACCGATGGTTTCACATCCAATACGTTTTACATCGCTTTGTGCTTTGCCTGCATTATCAGTTTCGATGCTGCTAATGTTCGCTATTATGCCGGTCAAAACATTTCTTTAACCCATAAATTAATCAACGATTTGAAAGAATTGAACAGCATGAAAATACGATTTGATGACCCCATCTATCAAAAAAAGATGAAAGAAGTTCTCGGTCATACATATTTTGAAGTTCTCGGTGGTATAATTTTAGGAATTGCGGTATCATATTTATGCTATATAATTTTTGGAGGTACATTTTAATGGAAGCTGAAGAAAAAATCAAAAAGATTATCGAACATATTCGACCTTATATAAATGCCGATGGCGGTGATTTGGAATTTGTATCCTATGTTGATAACATTGTAACCGTAAAATTAACCGGTGCTTGTGTCGGTTGCTCCATGATTGACACAACACTAAATGACGGCATAAAAGGATGGATTTTAGATGAGGTCCCGGAAGTAAAAGATGTCGTCTTGCAACAGGATTTTTACAACAACGAATTTGACGGATTATTTTAGCAGTCAACAAGAATTTATTGACTGCTCTCTTTATTTATATTATAATTTTAGCAGTTAGAAGGTGAAAGTGCTAAATGTTCGGTTATCTGCTTGGTAATTTGGAAATTATGTCTAAAGAAGAAAAAAAACTATATAAAAGTCAATATTGCGGTTTATGTCAAAAACTGGCAACCGATTACGGCAATATCGGACGAGCCACATTAACTTATGATTTGACATTTGTCAATATGATTTTAAGTGATGTCAACAATGCTGAATGTTATACTTCTCAAATAAGCTGTCCGATTCACCCACTAAAGAAACAAGATATTATTACCAATAAATATAACAGTTATTGTGCCGATATGAATATCTATTTAACCTATTATAAGTATTTGGATGATATTTATGATGACAATTCTCGTAAAGCACGCAAAAAAAGTCAAAGACTTCAACCCTATCTGCAACAGATTGAAGAAAAATATCCCCATATTACATCTGTAATCAAACAGGAACTGAATTATATCAATGATATTGAAAAGCAAAATATCCTCAATCCCGACCCGGGAAGCAATGCGTTTGGTATAATCATGGGAGAATTATTAAGCAATCAAAGCGAGAAAGAAAAAGAAGAATTGTATGCTTTCGGTTACCATTTAGGAAGGTTTATTTACTTGATCGATGCAGTAATAGATTTAAGGCAGGACATAAAGAAGCAACGTTACAATCCTCTAGTCGGAATTGAAGATTGTAATTATCAAGATATTTTGATGATGATTATGGAAGATGCAGATAACGCTTATCAGCAATTATTCTTAAATACTAACAAAACATTAATAGATAATATTATCTATTCCGGTATTTGGTCCAAATACCAGCTATCCAAAAAGAAAGGAACATTATAAATGACAGATCCTTATGAAGTATTGGGCGTATCAAGAAATGCCAGTGATGAGGAGATCACCAAGGCCTATCGCTCTTTAGCCAAAAAATATCATCCGGATTTAAATCCCAACAATCCGGAAGCCGCAAAAAAGATGAAAGAAATTAACAGTGCTTACGATATGATAAAAAGCGGTAATGCTCAAAGTCAAAATTATTACCAAAACAATCAAAGTAATTACAGTCAATATCGTAACCCTTACAACTTTTATGATTTCAGTGATTTTTTTAATCGACAACAACAAAATTATCAAAGAAATAACGACTATGATATTGCCTATCACTTTATCCAAGTGGGCGAGTACCAACAAGCCATCAATGTGTTAAACAGTATTGAAGTCAAAAATGCCCGTTGGTATTATTTAAGTTCTTTAGCCAATTACTACAGCGGCAATAAAGTAACAGCTTTAGAACACATTGAAAAAGCTTGTCAATTCGAACCGGATAATCAAACTTATCAACAAACAAGAAATTCTATTAAAAACGGTCGCCGAACTTATCAATCTTCCTACCGCCG
The DNA here is from genome assembly GCA_030525245.1 of Erysipelotrichia bacterium. GTDB lineage: Bacteria > Bacillota_I > Bacilli_A > Erysipelotrichales > Erysipelotrichaceae > UBA1783. Next base: position 20,618 of record JAUNFB010000002.1, on the reverse strand, counting down.
TTACAAACAACCTTTCTTTGGCCGAACACTTTGTTTATCTTACATACTTTCCCAAATACTTTGCGGAATTTGTTCCGGTGGTAATATGTGCTATTTTTTACCTTGCTTTTTCTTATAACGGAGGTTATTTATGAACAAATTTAAATATAAAATGCAAAATTTCTTTTACAATTTAGCCGGAAAAACTCAACGTTTTATGTCCGGAAGATACGGTGTAGATCAGCTGTACCGCTTTGGAATGTATTTCACAATGATATTGTTGATACTTCAACTGTTTTTGAGAAACTCTTATCTCTACATTGTGACTTTAACACTGATGATTCTTAACGGTTTACGTCCTTTTTCTAAAAAGTATTCTCAAAGAGCTAAGGAAAATCAAATATATTTAAATATATCCGGTAAAATCAAAAGTTATATCAACTTACAAGTTAAAAAATTCAAAGACAGAAAAGAATATCGTTATCGTAAATGTCCTAATTGTAAAAAAATATTACGATTAAAAAATAAAAAAGGACAACACACAGTATGTTGTCCTAATTGCCATCAAGATTTTAATGTTCGAATTTAAAGTTGCTTTTTATTTACGAAAATAATCTTCAATCAAATGATCAACTTTATAAATATCCCCACAGCCTAAGGTGATTACCAAATCACCTTTTTTACATGTCGAAATAATATAATCACGGATATCGGCAAAATCAGGAATAATCCGACAAGGAACTTTTATCAATTGTGCCAAATCTTTAGAATAAATATTATAAGTATTGACCTCTCTTGAACCCATTATTTCCGTTAATATAACTTCATCGGCAATACTTAAAACATCCGCAAATTCTTTTTTTAACATGGCTGTACGTGAGAAAGTAAAAGGTTGAAATATTGCTACTACCCTTTTGTAATTCAATTCTTTAGCGGCTGTCAGCGTTGCTTTGATTTCTGATGGATGATGTCCATAATCATCCGCTAAAACAAAACCGAAATCACCGATGAATTCAAAACGCCTAGCAGCACCCTTAAAATCAGTTATCGCAGCCGCTATATCTTTGCTGTCTACATTTAAGCAATGAGCCACACTTATAGCTGCCATCGCATTGTACAAGTTATGTTTTCCCGGTATATGTAATTGGAATGAAGCGATTAAATCGTTATGATAATAGGCGTCAAAACAATAGCCGTATTGTCCCCTGTGAACATTTTGAAAATTATAATCATCATGAGCACTGTTACCAAAAGTAATTATTTCTGCTGAAATATCCTTAACAGCCTCTAACGACAATTTATCATCGCCATTAACAAAAACTTTTTTCGCTTTGGCAACATATTTATGAAAAGATGCAACCAAATTATCCATTGTTTTAAAATAATCCAAATGATCATTGTCTATATTCAATAAAACAGCGATATCTTGAGACAATTGCAAAAATGTATCCGCAAATTCGCAAGCTTCAACCACCAAAATATCCGAATTACCGACAATTCCATAATGATCAATCAAAGGTAATTTACCGCCGATAATTGCGCTGGGATCCTTTTTGCCGTAAATCAATATCTGTGTCAACAAACTTGTTGTCGTTGTTTTGCCATGAGTTCCGCTGACTCCGATTACATTATCATACATCCTGCTTAAAGTACCTAAGACATGGCTTCTTTCCATTATAGGAATATTTAATTGCCTTGCCCGGACAAGTTCAGGATTATCTTTACTGATAGCTGCCGAATAAATAACCAATTGAGCACCATCAACATTTTCTGCTTTATGACCTAAAGAAACTTTAGCGAATTTTCTTACCCTTTTCAACGGATCGGATTCATTATTGTCGGAACCGCTGATTTCATATCCTTTATTGTTTAGAATTTCCGCTAAAGGACACATACCGGAACCACCGATACCGATCATATGAATTTTTTTTACACTTAATAATAATTGATCTTCTTGATTTAACTTTTTCATATCACTGCCTCTATCTATTTAATTATACTTACTTTTCAAAATAAAATAAACCTTCCCCCTTAAAAATACCTTCATAATCTCTTATAATATTGTTATGCAGAGAACATTTAACGAAGACATAAATTTCATTTTTGAAACATTTATTAAAAATAACTATCAAATATATTTAATCGGAGGATGTGTCCGCGATATGTTGCTGAACAAAACACCCAACGATTATGATTTTACAACAGATGCTCTTCCGACGGAAATATGTCAACTTTTTGCTGAATACGAAATAATAACAAACGGAATAAATGAAGGAAGTGTTACTTTAGTTTTAAACAATCAAGAATATGAGATAACCACTTTTCGCTTAGATGGGCAATACATCAATCATCGTCGTCCAAAAGAAGTAATCTTTACCGACAATTTGAAAGATGATTTAAAAAGAAGAGATTTTACAGTCAATGCCCTTGCATGTAACTGTCAAGGAGAAATTACTGACTGCTATAACGGATTAAATGATTTAAAAAACAAATTAATTCGTACAATCGGCAATAGTGATCGCAGATTTGATGAAGATGCATTGCGCATACTCAGAGCTCTGCGCTTTTGTGCTCAATTGAATTTTTCTTTGGAAGAAAATACCGCTGATTCCATCAACAAAAACAAACATTTATTACATTTTCTGTCAAAAGAAAGAATTACCGAAGAGTTCAGTAAACTTTTGGTTGCCATATCCCATCCCAAAATATTGCTCGATTATCGTTCTGTTTTTGAAGAATTATTTCCCCAATTAAACGATATATCCACTAATCAATATCAAAACAATTGCGAAGCACTTGTACAGAGCAAACACAACCTTACCATACGTTTGGCTTTATTTTTTCATAATTGTCAAGGCATTAAAGAAGTCAAAAATTTAAGTTTAAATAAAAATCTTACTAATGAAATAGATTTTTTGATAAATAATCAATTTTTACTTATTCCATTAACCGAAGTAGAACTTAAAAAATTCCTATCGATTTTCTCATTCAAAGCGATCAAGCAATTAATCAAATTCCAATACCTGCTTAATTACATTGACCCAATACAATTCTCTCTTTATCAAAATGCATTATCAAAAATCGAACAACAAAATCAATGTTATCAGCTAAAACAATTAGCTGTAAACGGCAATGATCTATTGCATTTCGGCTATAAACCTGTAGAGATAGGATCTTTAATGAATAATTTGTTGAATTTAGTGATAGAAAACAAGCTTCCTAACAAACGTGATGAATTGTTAAAATTCATCAAAAAAAGTGAGAAATAATCCCACTTAATCAAACAAACTTAGATTTTCGATTGTTAATCCTGCATCTTTTTTGTTGGAAGTATTTTTTTCTTCCTTGATTGCTTTCTCTAACGGTTGATATTGAAAGACAGCTCTTTCTTTTTTGGTCATTAAAGTCGGTACATCATTCTTTTTAACAGTTTCTGTTTTATTCGGAACAATAAAATCATCAATAGTCATTGCGGCAATATTCTCATCGATTGGATCATTGGCAACAGATTGAACATTGCTGCCATCTCCGTTAATCGGCGAAAATACTGTGCCTATAATGCTGCGTCTATTAACTTCGTTCTCATAATCAATATCCAGTGAACTGCTGTTAGTAGAATACAGTCCTTTACTTTCACCAAAAATAGGTGAAATAACATTCTTCGGAATATAAACATTTTTTTCTTTTTTCTCGACCGGTTTAACATTTTCTCTTGCTTTGTTTGTAACATTTAAAAATGTCGGTTCTTCCTTTTCAACAACATTCTGTTCCTTTACCGGTTCCGGATTAATCGATTTTTCAACCGGTTTATTTTTAACGGTTGTTTCTTTTTTATCTTGTTGTTGGAGTACTTTAGTAGTCTTGCTTTTTACCTTATTGGTTTTTTCATCATATTGAGTCTCTATTTCCACTTCTTCAAACAATAACTTATTAATTTTGTCGATCAATTTTCCCATAATCTATACCCTCTTCATCTATATTATCATTAATATCTGACCCACTATCTTCCCCAATTACCGTATCGGCACTTGGGCGGTTATCAATTTTCACAAAAGTTGTATCATTCTTCCAATTATCAACATAATCTATCAAGTAACCGGATTCAGGCAATATATCTTCAAACAAAGTGATAATATTGGTACTATAAGTTATAATGCTGTCACTGGCATAGTCCAACATCAATTGTTTGCTTTCTACCTGACAACTTCTTAAAAGAAGAAACATATCGTAAATAGTTTGAGCACAACTATCTTTAGCTGCCGATGCCACAAAAATAAATTGTCCTGTTTGAATCATCACAAAATACTTATTGTCATCACTCGGAGCGATAGATAATTTATACGGAATACTCTGTCCGCTGCTGTCAGTATACCTTGATAAATTACTGTATATAGCATTATCCAATGTTCCGATATCCCTTATAGTATATTCATCCGAATCCAAAAGAATGGAATTGTTGACAATACTGGTGATATCTAAAGACATAGAGGCAATATTACCGTTTATTTTAAATATGTTCGAAATTTCATCCGAAGAAACTCTGCCGATATTCATGTGCAAATAATATGAATAATATTTTTTTTGACAGTTATTTATTGAAGTATCACCAATATCCGCACTTATCGCTCTGTTCTCCGCTTGTTGAATTTCCTTATTAATATTTTGTGAATCACAACCGGTAAATAACAAACATAAAGCACTTATTAAAATTAATAATTTTTTATTCATCTTTTTCATCAGTTCTCTTTTCAAAGATAACTCGATATATCGGCTGATTTAAAGCCATGAAATTACTTTCGTACTCGGTTATCGCATCTTCCGGATGCTCATCGCGACGGAAATCCACGCTTACTTCTTTCAATAGCCAACCAGCCTGACTGAAAGAAGCTAATGAATATTCAAAAAGTTTAGCATTATCGGTTTTCATCACAATACTGCCATCCTTTTTCAAGACATGTTCATATGCTTTAAGAAAACTGTCGTAAGTCAATCTTCTTTTTGTGTGAGATTTTTTAGGCCAAGGATCGGAAAAGTTCAAATGAATTCGATCAACTTCTCCCTGAGCAAACCATTTATCGATATTTTGAGCATCATTTATGATCATTTTCATATTTTTGCTTGTATTATCTAAACTTTTTTTCAAAGCAATTGCTGCAGCATCGATATTTTTTTCTACCGCAATCCATAAGTCATCAGGATACTGATGAGCCATCGCAATCCAATAATCACCTTTACCACTGCCGATTTCCACAACTACTTTGCCATCAGTCAATTTTGACCATTTACCATTCATCTTTTCCGGATCATTGATCACACAATCCGTTCTTTTTTCAATCATGTCCTTTGCCCAAGGTTTTTTTCGCATTCGCATTCACATCACCATTATTATTTTATCATATATGTCAAGTTTCATCAAAAAGAACTGCGTCAAATCATATAGTATAGTTCCATTATAAAAAGTGTGATTTAATCAAATTGATCTGTTATTTTTGACAAAACCACACTTCTGCTTGCATTAAACCACTCAATTATTTAGGGTCTCTAGAATTATAAGGATTAACCCCTATGCGACCGTCACCAATATATCCGTCATTTTCAATTATTTTTATAACATATGCCATCAAATCAGCCTTTAAAACATATACTTTATCTTCAAAATACAGATAATTTTCCGAAATATAGAAATAATAATCCCTTTTCGTATTATTCAAATTGACGGTATACAAGTATTCTTCCTGTATCGGAGATTCAATACCTTTATCTTCTTCATATATTCCACAGTCCTTAACCATATGAGATAAATGCGACAATATTTTTACATTTCCTTCCGCATAATCGGTCCAATCATTTTCATTTATTCTAACCTTTTTACCGGTTGCATTATCCGTAACTTCCGCAAATGAACCGGAATAATAATTTATACTCACCAATAACGGTTTATACTTATCTACCATATCCACAAGAATATCCGTATCATCTATTCCCTCTTGGTTATCAACATAAATATAAGTTTTTTCATTTATTGATACCATTCCACAACTGTTCCGATAAGTTTTTTTCCCGACAGCATCAACTATAAAGATAGGTACTCCTCCGGTTACACCATACGGATATGGAATTATTTTGTCTGAATTATATTTTTTAACCAATTCAGCTAAAATTTCATTATCTTCTTTTGAAGGAACTATTTTATACTCTTTTCTCGGGTGTAATACACTAATATAATATTCTTTTGTTTTGCATCCCCAAAGCAAAATAAGGACTAACAAAATAACCGATATCTTTTTCATCTTAATCATATATGTTTGTGATATAACCTTCATCCCAGGTAAAAGTTCCACCGTAATAACACGGAAGAGTATAATAATTCGGTGAAGATGTCATACTATAGTCAATGTATGGATCTATATATATTACCAAGTCATTATCATTATATCCAATAATAGCGAAGGCATGTCCTGCTCTTTTGCCATCTTCGATTGGTCTTGAACCACAGGCATAAATGTATTTCGATAAAGAACCGATATAATACTTGACATTTTCTAATGTCGGTCTACTGCTAGGCATATAGTTATATGCCGACAATGACGAGTTTACAAGGTATTGATACATTCTGTATGTATTTATATGATATATATCTCCATATTTATTTGTCATGTATGTTGCTATATCATTATACCAATATATTCCCCCAAATTGATTGTAAAGAATGTTATGCATTGTAATAATGCCACAATCATACTCATCTTCATCTTGTGTCATATCCGAGTGCCATTTTAATCTCACCGTTTGATTCATAGATTTGGTACTTGTTTTATTGAATTCAACATAACTGTTTTGACTGTTTATTTCAACATTACTTTCCAATTCTATTCTTTCAACTATACTCATAACTTTTTCTTCAACAGTAAGCTGCATCTTTTTATTTCCGATTTGACCGAATATTTCGTTACGGTTTTCAAAAAGTAATAACGGCTCATTACTTGATGATTGAGATAGTAAATAAGAAAGATTATCAACATACCATTCCGACAAAAATCCTCCGTATCCCTCACCCGTATTTAATACCATAAATGTGTATTTTAATTTGTCATTTTCATAAATCGGATAAATAATTTTTTCTACCTGTTCCATATCCGAAAATACTTTTATTCCGCTTCCCACAGTAATATCATTTAAATTGATATTCTCGATAGAATTAAGATATCTCCACAAATCATCAAATACATATTCATCACATTTTGCATCATCTTGAGTGTAATAATAACCGCTTTTATCTGTATTCTGTGCTTTTACAGGACACACACTTACAAACAAAGAGAACACAATTATCAATATAATCGATAAAGATTTTCTCACGTTAAATCCTCCCTTCTCATTCAATTGTTTAATAATCATTATGTAATGCGATATCTGTCTCGGTTCCACTCGCATTTAACTCCTTCTTCTATAAACATATTATATATAACTTTTTCTTTAAATATAAGCCCGTATATTAAATATGATCTATTATCAGTTGTTTTGTAAACATTTTCGATAAGAACACTTCTTTTACTCACTAAATTATCTCAAATAAAAAAGAGATGAAGTTAATCATCTCTTAATCTTTATTCTCTTTCTTGTTATTGCGATGATGATTGAAAGATTTACCTCCGGTAAAAATCTTATTATTCGAATAATCGCGTATCGGTTCTTGATAATCGGCAGGTTTCTCCAATAAATCTTTAATCGAAGCATTAATGCGTCCTTTTTCATCAATTTCCTTAACAATTACCTTATCAACTATATCACCGACTTTATATAAACTTGAAGGTTTACCGACTTTTTCCCAACGCAAATCAGAAACATGAACCATAGCATCGGTATTAGGGAACAATTCTACAAAAATACCGAAAGATTCTACTCTTTGTACTTTGACAT